>ONEN01000113.1 GCA_900316815.1 uncultured Eubacteriales bacterium
AATTCAAATTCAGATGATTTTGAAGTGATAGAAGATCTGAACTTCCACAACTCCTCCGGAGCGATTCCTTCGCTTTGACAGTTCGATTATAGCATACCCAAATTCATTTGTCCATATGAGAACATCCGCAACAATCAAAAATTGCTGCGGCTGTTCCTTTATACTGCCAAACCGACAGCCTGTCCGTGAGCAGATGGCTGCAATTGATGTAACCGTAACCTGTAACCGACGCTCGGAAACTTTTTATTTTATCTGTCGCTTCCCTTCTCTTTATTTATTCTTTTTTCTTCTAAGTTACGGTTACATGGTTACAAAAGGGAATAAACCCACTGTTCATGCGCCTTTGCGGTGTAACCGCTTGTGTAACCGGATGTAACCGCTCAGTCAAACGGCAGGTCGTCCTCAGGGGTAATTACCGGCTGCTCCCGGACTCGCTCCCAGCCCTTCTGCACGCCGTACTTTATATAGCGCTTTGCGGTCGTATGCGCTCTCCAGCCCCTGATGGCGCCGCTCTGGATGCCGCTGTTCATGATCTCGCAGATTTCGCGGGTCTCCCATGACTGCGGCTGATTGATCTGATCCAGCGCCTCGGCGTACAGCTGCTTGGAGCAGACGCGCTCTCCGGTGTAGTCGTCCAGAAACGCGTAGATCATTCCTGCCCATGTGTCCTCCTGCATGAAGTCCTGCTGCTGCGCCCGCAGGGTGCTTTCCATTTCCGCGCTGAACGTCAGTCGGTAGTCGCCGCTGCGGTAAATAGCCATCGCCTCCGCCCACAGCTGAGCAATGTAACGGCGTGACGCATTTTCATCCGCGAGGATATGTACCTCGGCACGCTCGGGACAGACGGTCACGGGGATGAACCGTCGGTTTCCCGTCCTGTCGCGCGGCAGAAAATCCTGACGGTTGGTCGTGCCTCCGAACACACACTGGCGCGGTCTGTCGGCGGCGTACACCTCATACGGCACCTTGTAGGTCTCCTTCTGACGGCTCAGAAAGGACTTGATCTCCTCTATGCTTCTGGCGCTTGCGGTCGCGATCATCTCGGACATCTCGATAATCCAGTGACCTTGTAGCTTACGGTAAACGTTCTCGTCGTCGAGCTTGCGCAGGTCGTCGGAAAACCACTCGTCCCGAATCGCCATAAAGCGGAAAAAGGTAGATTTGCCCGCTCCCTGACCGCCTACCAGACAGAGCATATTTTCAAACTTGCACCCGGGTTCAAACACCCTTTTGATTGCGCCCGTCATAAACAGCTTCAGCGCCTCATGGTTGTAGTCGCTCACATCGCTGCCGAGAAAGTGGTGCAGGGCGTACCGTATCCGCTCCTCCCCGTCCCATGTCAGGCTGTTCAGACAGTCCTGTATGGGGTGATAGCGGTTCTCATTGGCGACGATGTTGAGCGCTTTGAAAATCTTCTTCTCATTGGTCAGCCCGTAGCAATATTCAAGGTACCAGAGCAGATAGTTCATCTCGGTATCGTCCATTGCGGTGCTCCCTGTCTCCCACGGCAGTTCCCCGACAATGTCTGTTTTCTCCGTCAGAAGATTCCTGCGGAAACGGTGCCGCAGACGGGGATCAAAGCCGATCGCCTTGATGCAGTTCTGGAGCGAGTTTTTGATTTCGCCGTTCTTGCAGGCATCGAGGGAAGCTCTGATCTCCTCCTCGGTCTGCGGTATGTATGCAGTTGCATGATCGTTTGTATCGATCATATTATCACCTCGTCTTTGCGTTGTGAAGGAATACCCTCCCATAACTAACCCGACCAAAGGCTTTTATTGCATACTCTTATGCAATTTTTTGCATAATCCCCTAAAAATATTTTTGAACCCCCCGCAACCACCGTTGCAACCGACACCGCTGCCATCCGAATTGACACGCCCTTAAAGATGGCTGTCGCTTTTGAGGACGGTTCCGTTTATTACGGCGGCGAGATGAAGGAAGTCGTCGTCGGTCAGGAATATCTTTTCCGGATGTGCTCCGTCAACCGGGATAACGGTATCTTTGACGGAAACGAGAACGGTCTGCGCGGCACGGTCGTTTACAGAATGGTCGTTGTTCATCAAAAAGAGTTTACCGAAATCGCCCGTGAAGCAGCCCAACATCCCGAGAGATACACCGTAAAGGGTATGGACGTTATTGATAACGTTGAAAAGAAGATTATTATCAACTGCGACGCGGCTGACGCCCACCTCGAAACAGACGTCAACAACTTCTTCATGGCGTACCGGTTCAGCTTTGCGGGACAGAATTACAACAAGAAGACCGGCATCGAGAAGGTCATCAACACGCCGCTTGAGAGTCTTTCCGTCAACCTGCCGCTCGGCTCCACCATCACCTGCAAGGCTTATATCGGCGACGAGTTGGTCAACACCGCTGATGTATTTGTTGTCAACAATTCGGGTCAGGGCGTCTACGACGACGTGCATCTCACCAGCGTCAATGACTACGTTTGGGGTCAGGCAAACTGAGGACGTAAAACGACATAATACAAACAGACATACTGTCTGCGCTTCCACCGGCAAAACCACAATAAAAAACACGGCAGACCTGTCACAAAGGCAGGCTGCCGTTTTTTATTGGAACCGTATGGATTCAGGAAGGGACGGACGGAGAAGGCTCGCATTCCGCCTGATTGCCGTTTGGGAACTTAACCTTTAATCCTGCCTCCTCCTTTAACAATAAAATAGAAAAAAGTCAAATATTTCTGTGTGCCGTTCGTAAACAAGTTATGCTGCGTAAAGGCAGGGGACAGTTCATAATGACCGTCCCCTGCCTTTTGAGTTTATGTGATGCTAAGCTTGGCTTATTGACGCGGCTGCCGCGCGCTTGGATTATTGGTAGTATTCCGAAATATCATACTCTGCCAGATACTGCTGCAAAATGGTGGCGTCCCTGATTGTCAGGGAGCCGTCCCTGTCGATATCGCCGTTTCGCTTTGCGAGCGAACCCGCACGCTCCGACTCGCTCAGAATCTGCTGCAGGCGGGTAACATCCTTGATGTCAACATAGCTGTCCAAATCCACACTGCCCATTCTCAGTCCTGCTACGCTGCGGCGGTTCACACCGCCTCCGCCTCCGGAGGTATGGCCGCCGGTGGAAACAATGCTGTAACCGTATGAGGTAGAGTAGGCAAGACGGTGCGCGGGGTTCCGGCTGACAAGAATCTCAACCTCGCCGTTTTTGTCGGGCGTTGCGCAGGTCACGGCAGCGCCGCTCTCAAAAAACAGCGCGGAATAAAACTTGTCGCCGTTCGACTCGAACTGCTCGGTGAATTTGTAAGTCACGTCTTTTTTCAGCACACTGTTGTACCGTGTGGAGGAGCCGTCCTTGTTCAGCTCGGCAATAAAGTCGGAGATTTTGACCCTGACAACATCGTATTTGCCGCCCGTATTCTCATAGGTGAAGGTGCCCCCGCCGCTGAGACCGCCGCCGCAGCCCATCATGGGCTTATAGGTATCGGTGGAACTGATGCCGATCGTTTTGCTTCTGTTGTAAAAATCCTTGAAATAAACGGAATCAGCGGTGTTTTTGGTTTCATTTTCCAATCGAAGGTTGGCGGTTGTGTTGTAGGAAAGGTTGTAGGAATAAAACGTCATTTTACCTTGCTTGATGCTGAGTGTGGAAACCGTTCTGAAGCCGGCGTCCGCACTGACCGCAACGGCGTCCTCCTCTGTCTGCGCGGCAAAAGCGGATTGAACGCCGCAGACTGCCACGACGCCTGCCATCAAAAGCACTGTCAGTTTTTTCATGTTTACCTCCGGTTATCATTTCAGGAATAGCTTAATTGTATTTCCGACAGCATTATTATACAGGAAACAAGGCGTTTATTCAATTAATGTTTCTATTGAATATATTTACACGCTGACGAATCTTTTGTATGTTCTGCATAGTCAAAACGGAAATCACAGCGAAACAGCGCCGCAGCCGTTTCCGATTGCAGCGCTGTTATTCTTTTATTGAACAGGTTCTTACAAAAGCTTTAGCTCGCGGTATATTTCTTCCATTTCCCTGACCGCGTTCTCCATGCTGTATGCCTCGGAGATCTTACAGCTCGCCTTGCCGAGCGTTTCGACCGCGTCGGGATGTTCAATCAGGTAGTTGATTTTCTCCGCCATCGCCTCGCTGTCGTTGAGCCCGACCAGATAGCCGTTGACGCCCTCCCTGACCAAATCGTTGTTGCCTCTCACGTCGGTAGCGATGATCGGGTTGCCCATCGCCATCGCCTCAATGACATTCACGGGAAGCCCCTCCTGCCGGCTGGACGAAACCGAGATGTCGGACATTCCCACCAGTTGGGGAATATCGCGGCGGTAGCCGAGAAACTGAACGTTCTCCCCCAGCTGATTGGCGTCAACATACTGCCGGCACTCGGCGATATCCGTTTGCAGCCCGGGCAGCAGCAGCCTGACGTTCGGGTGCTTATCCTTTACGATACGCAGCGCTCTGAGCAGCATCATCTGGTTCTTTCTCTTGCTGATTTCGGCGGGATAGATCATGATAAAATCATCCTGCGCATAACCGCATTCCTTCCGCAGCGCGCGCTTCTTTTCCGAATCGACAAACGAAAACCGCGCGGTATCCACACCCACGCCGTCCACCTTGCGGATCATCCCCGCCTTGAGGGACTTCTTCGCCAGCTCGTAGTCCTCGTTATTGATGGTAACCAGGCAATCGGTGTATTTTGCCAACCGCTTTTCAACCGGATAATATACCGACCAGTTCTTTTTGGGCGCGCCCTTGTAAAAGTGAAAGCCGTGAGCGGTATAGATCACCTTGATATCCTTTTTCAGATTCTTCACCGCAAGCCGCGCGACCACAGAGCCCATCGGCGTGTGGCAGTGAACCGCGTCATAATCATTCTCGCTGATGACCTTCTTCAGCGCCTTATACGCCTTGATGTTACTGCGGCTGTAAGGACTTCTGGAAAAGGGAATATCAAACTCCCTGTGCAGCGCCGACATATCGGGAATCTGCACTTCCTTCGAATTATCCCTGAACGCGCCGTCAACCGTGCAGCCCAGCTCGTTGAGCCGCCTGATGAAAGGCAAATGAAACCGTCCGATATGACCGCGGACAGTGGCAACGTAAAGTATCTTCATCTTCTCCACCTGCATTATCCATAGAATTCCGTCACTATTGCGCGAAAAGGCTCCTTTACGGTCTTTTCGCCGCACCGCGTATTATTATACCATTTTATGCGGTTCTGTCAAGACCGCTCGGCAACGTGACGTTGCACCCGGCCGCGCAAGCGACGTTTTCCATAAACTTAACCTCTTGTTCCCGCGTCCAGACGCGGCGTTTGCCGAAGGTTGTGTTAAATATGCACTCTATCCAAAGCCGCACTGACTGCCGGGGCACCCGGCCGCGCAACCAACGTTTTCCATAAACCTAACCATCATGCACGCGTTATAGCGCGGCGTTTGCCGAAGGCTTTGTTAAATATGCACTCTATCCAAAGCCGCACTGACTGCCGGGGCACCCGGCCGCGCAACCAACGTTTTCCATAAACCTAACCTCTTGTTCCCGCGTCC
>ONEN01000062.1 GCA_900316815.1 uncultured Eubacteriales bacterium
AACTGTTCGTCCTCGGTGGGGAAGGTTTCGGAGTTGAGGTAGATAAATTCAGAACGGAAGAGACCAATGCCGCCTGCATCGTTCTGCAGCACCATCGCGGTATCGGAAACGTTGCCGATGTTGGCGTACACGTTAATTTCGGTGCCGTCGAGGGTGATGTTGGGCTTCTTTTTCAGCTCCTGGAGCAGCGCTCTCTGCTTCAGGTCCTCAATGCGTTTCTTGTCGAGCGTTTCCAGCAAATCGGTTGTCGGCTCGATATAAATGCAGTTGTTGTAGCCGTCGATAATAGCAAGCTTGCCGTCCCATGCTTCGTCGATTTCGGTGCCGATGAGCGCGGGAATATTCATAAGCGAGACGGAACACCTCGGGCTTCATCGGGCAGTCAAAAACCACCTCGCCGTCGCTTACCACATAGCCGCCCGCGCTGGCAACATAGCCGTCAAAGTTATAAGCCAGAAGGGGCTTCAGCATGGCGCGGTTGCGTCCGGAGCATAAATACACCTTGTGACCGTTTGCCTGCGCTTTCTTAATTGCTTCGAGAGCCGAAGCGGGCGGGATGTTATAGCCGGGCTCGGTCAGGGTGCCGTCGATATCCAAGAATAAGAGCTTACCGCTCATCAACCTTCCTCCTTTAGATTATAGCTAAACCGACTCCCTTTCAATCAGGGAGAAGCCGAACATTGTGTGGGTAACGGGCGGTTTCTCATCAGGGTGCTCGCGGCTCTGATCAATCATGGAGAGCAGCAGCTGCGCGCCCCTTTCGCCGCTTTTGCGGTGGAAGAGCTGCACCGTCGTCAGCGCGGGGGTGATAATGGTTCCCGCCATGCCGCCGCCGATGCCGCCGACGCTCACGTCCTCGGGAATAGAAAAGCCGCGCTCCTTCAGTGCCCTGATCGCGCCGACCGCGAGTGTGTCGGTGGCGCATACAACGCCGTCGGGCACAAAACCGCTGTCAAGCACCTCGAGCATTCCCGTGTAACCGTCCTTTGCGGAAAAACGCACCTGTGTACGCACCAATTCGGCGGGATCCATGCCCGCTTCCGTGAGCGCGTCCTCTACACCCATGCGGCGGTTAATGCCGACGCTCACATCCGTTTCCACTGTTCCCACATAGGCGATTTTTCTGCGTCCCTTTGCAAGAACAAAGCGCGTGATTTCCTTTGCCGCGCCTCTGTCGTCGTGATAGACGCAGGTCACCGAGGGGTGGTGCTGGCCGCAGACGACAACGGGTATTTTGCTGTCGCGGAAAAAACTGAGATGCTTGGGAGTAAATACTGTGCCCATTAACAGAATGCCCGCGAGATTGGACTCCTGCATCAGCCGCATGTATTCTACCTCGCGCTTTTCGTCGTTTTCTGCGTTGCCGAAAATCGCCATATAGCCTGCCTTGTTCAGTACCGACGACACGCCCTCGATCAGATTGCTCACGGAGTCGGAGTTAAACTTGGGAACGATAATGCCGATGCTCAGCGACCGCTGCTGACGCAGTGAGCGAGCCGCCAAGTTGGGAACATAGCCCGTTTCTTCTATTACTTTTTTAATTTTCTGACTTTTTTCCTCGCTGATACTGCCGCCGTTGATATAACGGCTGACAGCGGCAGGAGATACGCCTGCCAATTGGGCAATTTCGCTTATTTTCATGGTGATACCTCGCAGTTGAAGCAAAGTGATTGTCCTGCCGCAGCAAAGTTATTTTTCCAAGGCCCAGAGGAACCCATAGGGTTTCAATTCAATCTTAGTGTCAATCCTGTCTTTTTCCGTGTAAAGATCGGTGTAGGGGAATTCTTCTTCGAGCAAAACCGTCTGCGCTTTTTCACTGAAATTGAACAGCGCAATCAATCGCTGTCCCTCGTGTTGGCGGAGAATGCCCAGCACCTGGTCGGAGCCTGTTTCAAAAGGAGTAAAGGCAGCCTGCGACACAAAGACGTCGTTCTCGGCACGGATGGTTTCCAGCTTGCGCAGCGCTTCGAAAATCTTGTTTTGATAGCTGCCCGCCTTTTTGCGTTCATCGGCGAGTTTCCAGTCAAACTTGCCGCGATGGAGATAGCGGCTGTCAAATTTCTTGTTGATGTCAGCGTGGTACAGATAGTCGTTAAGCTGTCCCACCTCGTCGCCGCTGTAAATAACGGGGATGCCGCTTTGGGTGAACATAAAGGCGTGGAGCATGATATCCGCTTCGATTGCCAGGGCAAGCTGTTCCTCGTCATCGTCCCACAGCGCCGCTTCAATGCCGCAGAGGCTGGCAGTGGTGCCGCAGAGACGGGCGTCCTGCAGAATGAGGTCGTCGTTGTACAGCTCGCCGCGCGAGACGCTGCCCTCGAATTTTCCGATGAAATAGTCGTTCAAGAACCGCTTGTGGGTCGGCTGCTGCATACCGTGTTCGCTGAGCCAGTCGTAATCCAGCCCCCAGCCGATGTCGTCGTGACACCGCAGATAGTTGAGGAATACATAGTTTTTGGGAAGCAGCGCCAGCTGTTCCATCTGTCGGTCAAGCAGGCGCACGTCGCGGGTCGCTACGGTGTTCCAGGTGCTTGCCATGGTGGTGACATTGTAGAGCATATTGCATTCGGGGCGATCCACCGTGCCGAAGTAAGGCGCGATTTTTGAGGGCTCCATGACCACCTCGCCGAGCAGCAGCACGGACGGGCAGACGATTTCGCAGATGATCCGCATCATGCGTACAATGGTGTGTACCTGCGGCAGGTTGCGGCACTGGGTGCCCGGCTCTTTCCAGATGTAGGGCACCGCGTCGAGGCGGATGACGTCGATGCCGGCGTTGGCAAGGAAGAGCATGTTCGCCGTCATATCGTTGAACACCATCGGGTTGGCGTAGTTGAGATCCCACTGATAGGGATAGAAGGTGGTCATGACAATTTCGTTGTCCTTGAGCTGCGTGAAGTTACCCGGCGCTGTGGTGGGGAACACCTGCGGCACGGTTCTCTCATACTCCTTGGGCGTGTTCCAGTTGTCAAAGAAGAAATAGCGTCCGCGTGCCTGTGCGTTGCCGGCACGCGCTGCCTTTGCCCACTCGTGCTCATCGCTGGTGTGGTTCATCACAAAGTCAAGGCAGCAGCTGATACCGCGCTTGTGGCACAGCTCGGTCAGTTCTCTGAGGTCATCCATAGTGCCCAGCTCGGGCTGCACGGAACGGAAATCGGAAACCGCGTAGCCGCCGTCGCTGTGCTCCTTGGGACTCTCAAGCAGCGGCATCAGGTGAATATAATTGACACCGCTTTCGGTGAAGTAGTCGATTTTTTTGATGACGCCCTGCAAATTGCCCGCGAAGTTGTCCACGTAAAGCATCATGCCGACAATATCATTGCCGCGGTACCAGTCGGGATTTTTTTCTCTCTTGCGGTCAAGCGCCTTCAGACTTTCTCTTCGAGCCGTATAATAATCCGTAATCACCTTGCAGAGGTATTCAAAGCCCTTCACGTCGCCGTGATACAGCTCAAGGTACAGCCATTTTAATTCGTCCATCCGTTGGCTCATGCGCGCGTCGAGTTCAGTTACGGTTTTGGGCATTTTATTTTACCTCCGCTTGTAATTTCTCTTCCAGTTCATCCAGGTTGGGCATGGCGGGAATAGCGCCGTGACGTGAGGTCGTCATTGACGCGGCGAGGTTCGCCGTTCTCACGCTCTCAAACAGCTGCGCTTCACTGAGTTCCTCCGGGCGGTAAATTCCCAGCGACGCCATGCGGCTCAGGAACGCGCCGAAGAAGGTGTCGCCCGCGCCGTTGGTGTCGGCGACCTTCACCTTAAAGCCTTCCGCCTTGCCTGTTTCGTTTCCGCGGCGGTAGTATGCGCCGTCGGGACCCAATGTCAGGAGGATCAGCGGAATGCCGTACTGCTCATGCAGCAGGCGTGTGCCTTCCTCGGGGTCGGTGGTGCCGGTCAGAAGGGGAAGCTCTTCGTCTGATATTTTAAGGATATCCACGATATCCAGAACGGATTTCATCTGTTCAACGGCAACGTCCTCACCTGTCCAGAGGTTAGCGCGGTAGTTGGGGTCATAGGTGACGGTCGCGCCCAGCTTCTTGGCTTTTTTCGCGGCGAACAAGGTGGCAGCGCGCGCGGGATCCGTGGTGAGGCTCACGGAGCCGAAGTGCAGGAACCGGGTATTGCCGAGCAGATCAAGGCTGATTTCTTCGCTGCTCAGCAGAGTGTCGGCGCAGTTCTTGCGGTAGAAGGAGAAGCTGCGCTCTCCCGTTTCGGAAACCGAAACGACAGCCAGCGTCGTGGGTGCCTCGCTGTCGGTCAGCATGCCCGTGGTATCCACGCTGTTTTCCGCGAGGGTCTGACGCAAAAAGCCGCCGTAATAATCCTGTCCAACCTTGCCGATAAAGGCAGTGTCCGCGCCGAGACGAGCGGCGGCGACCGCCACGTTGGCAGGCGCTCCGCCGGGGTTGGCTTTATACACGGGAATGCCGTTTTCTCTGCCGCTGTAGGTTAAGTCGATAAGGATTTCTCCCACCGTAACGATATCTTTCATACTAACACCTCTCCTGTCTGATTTTGTATGCGATTGAATAAAATTGTAATCGATTTCATTACCTATAATATAGCATACAGTCCACTGTTTTTCAATCCGTTTTTCTTATCGCGGATATAGAATTTATCGAGGTGTTTTTGTGGATAATGACTGAAAGGACAATACTTAATGGAGGCGTTCTGTCTTTTCTTGTCATTCGATACGGATTTGCGCGGAAAGCGGCGCCGCGCAGGTCAGAGAGACAGTTTTACAACCGTCTCCACATGCTGTGTGTGGGGAAACATGTCCACGGGCTGCATTTTCTTGACCGTATAGCGGCTGTGCTTTTGGAGAAAGGCAAGGTCGCGCGCCAGCGTTTCGGGGTTGCAGGAGACATACACAACCGTTTTGGGGGAGAGCTTGATCAGCGAGCGCAGAAAGACCTCGCTGCTGCCTGCGCGCGGGGGATCCATCAGTACTACGTCGATGGTTTCTCTCTCCTCGGCAACGTCGCGCATGAAGTCTCCCGCATCGCCCTTGAAGAAGCGGATGTTGGACAGCTTGTTCGCTTTGGCGTTTTGAATGGCGTCCCGAACCGCGTCACCGTTCAGCTCGACGCCGATCACCTGACCGGCTCCCTGCTTAGCGGCTATAATGCCGATGGTGCCGATGCCGCAGTAGGCGTCGAGCACGGTTTCGTTTCCTTTCAGCCCCGCGAACGCTATCGCCTTGCCGTAGAGCGTTTCTGTTTGTACAGGATTGATTTGGTAGAAGCTCTTGGGTGAAATGCGGAAACGGCAGCCGCAAAGCACATCCTCAATATATCCCTTGCCGTAGAGCACGGTTTGTTTGTCCCCCAGCACGAGATTGGTGTTGTAGGGATTAACGTTCTGCACAATGGTCGTGATCTCGGGAAACTGATGACGGATCGCTTTTACAAAGTTGTTCTTTGAGGGGAACACGGGCGTGCCCGTTACCAGCACCAGCATCACTTCACCGGTGGCGAAGCCGCGCTTAACAAGAACATGCCGCAGGAAGCCCTTGTGTGTGTCCTCGTTGTAAGTCGTCAAATGAAAAGAGGGGAGGAGTTTGCGCACCGCGACAATGATTTTGTCGGCGGTTTTGTCCTCGATCAGGCAGTCGTCCACGCTGACAATGCGGTGTGTGCCCGACTGGTAAACCCCCGAGCGAATTTTTCCGTTCCGGTCGGTAAAGAACGCCGCCTGTACCTTGTTGCGATAGTGATAAGGCTGCTCCATGCCGATAATCGGTTCCACCCTGCCGAAGCTTTTCAGCAATTTCACGACCTTGTTTTGCTTAAAGCGAAGCTGTTCCTCATAAGTAAGATTTTGAAGCTGACATCCGCCGCATTTTTTATAGACGGGACAGCTTCCGTTTTGTATGTTGATTTTATTCTGTGACATACCGCACCTCTGGTGTATAATGGTTTTATTGAATGAATACGGTTCCATTATAGCGGTTGAGGGAGAAAAGCGCAAGATGGATTTGCGTTTTATGTAAAACTGCGCTATAATGGCAGTAATTGAGATTATGGGGGTTGGGTTTTGAAACATAAAATAATCATCATTATCGTCGCCGCTGTGTTTTTGCTCAGTATTCTGGGCTGTATTCTGGTGCTTACCGCGCCGAGGAAAAACACCGTTCTTGTCAAAAGCGGGGGAAAGGTGCTCTATACGCTTGATCTCAGCCGCGAGAGTGACCGCATCTTTACCGTCAAAACCGACAGCGGCAGTAACGTAATTGAAATAAAGGACGGTAAAATCCGCGTTCAGTCCGCCGACTGTCCCGATCAGACCTGCGTGCGCATGGGCTGGCTCAGCAGCGCTGCCATGCCGGTCGTCTGTTTGCCGCACGGTCTGGTGATAGAGTTTGCCGACGCCGATGACGGCGTGGACGCGATAGCGGAGTGAGCCTATGGATGTAAAACGACTGGCGCGGCTTGCCATGCTGACCGCCGCTGCCTTGATTATCTTTATCGTTGAGCTGCAAATTCCCAATCCCTTTCCCATCCCCGGCATTAAGCTGGGACTTGCCAATATCGTCACCGTCTATGCGGTTTACCGCTACCGGGCGGCGGAGGTCGCCATGCTTGTCGCCGTGCGCATTACCCTGGGATCGGTATTCAGCGGCAACGTGATGGCACTGCTTTACAGCGCCTGCGGCAGCTTGTTCTGTTTGGCGGGTATGCTGCTGCTCAGACGTGCAATCGATGAAAAGCATCTGTGGCTGTCGAGCGTGTGCGGCGCGCTGCTGCACAACACCGGTCAGATGGCGGCGGCGCTGCTGGTAACGCAAACGCCCTCGCTGCTGCTGTATTTCCCGTTTTTGGCGGTTTCTGGCAGTCTGGCGGGACTTTTCACGGGCCTGTGCGCGCAGCTGATTCTGCCGCGGTTGCGGGGAAAATTTTGACCATATTTCTTCCGCGAACCGCGGAAATCTTTTACATTCGCCGCATTGACAAAATGTTTCAAATGGAATATACTGTACTGGAAGACAGCAATGGCGCTGCGGGGGACACCCGCAGTGCCTTTATTTTCAGAATGAATCAGGAGAGATTGAAATGTCTAAGGTACCCGAAATGTTCGGCTGCAATGTGTTCAATGACAAAAAAATGCAGGAAAGACTGCCAAAATCCACCTACAAGGCACTGAAAAAGACAATCAGCGACGGTGAGCCGCTCGACATCAGCGTGGCGAACGTCGTAGCGTCGGCGATGAAGGACTGGGCGATCGAAATGGGCTGCACCCATTACACCCACTGGTTCCAGCCGATGACGGGCGTTACCGCCGAGAAGCACGACAGCTTTATCCAGCCCAACGGCGACGGTGTGATTATGGAATTTTCGGGCAAGGAGCTGATCAAAGGCGAGCCGGACGCGTCCTCGTTCCCCAGCGGCGGCATCCGCGCCACCTTTGAGGCGCGCGGCTATACCACCTGGGATCCCACTTCTCCCGCCTTTGTCAAGGACGGTTCTCTGTATATTCCCACCGCGTTCTGTTCCTATACAGGCGAGGTGCTCGACAAGAAAACGCCTCTGCTGCGCTCTATGGAGCGGATCAGCTGCGAAGCGGTCAAGATTCTCCACCTTCTCGGAAAAACCGACGTGACGCGTGTTATCACCACCGTCGGTCCCGAGCAGGAATACTTTTTGATTGACAGAGAGCTTTACAATCAGCGCGAGGACTTAAAGCTGACAGGCAGAACGCTGTTCGGCGCCAAGGCGCCCAAGGGACAGGAGCTGGACGACCATTACTTCGGCTCCATCAAGACCAGAGTGGCGGCATACATGAGAGACCTCGACGAGGAGCTCTGGAAGCTGGGCATCCTCGCCAAGACCAAGCACAACGAGGTGGCGCCATCGCAGCATGAGCTCGCGCCCATCTTTACCACCTCCAACATTGCCAACGACCATAACGAGCTGACGATGATCATGATGAAGAAAATTGCCGAGAAGCACGGACTTGTCTGCCTGCTGCACGAAAAGCCCTTCGCGGGCGTCAACGGCTCGGGCAAGCACAACAACTGGTCGCTGTCCACCAACACGGGTGAAAACCTTCTCTCTCCGGGCAAGCACCCCGAAACCAACTACCAGTTCCAGCTGTTTCTTGCCGCCGTCATCAAGGCGGTCGACGAATACCAGGATTTGCTTCGCGCCACCGTTGCCTCTGCGGGCAATGATCACCGCCTGGGCGCGCACGAGGCGCCGCCCGCCATTATCTCCATGTATCTCGGCGACGATTTAGGCGAGCTGGTGGATTCTATCATCAACGGCGAGGAATACATCAGCCACGGCAAGGAAAGAATGCAGACGGGTGTTGACGTGCTGGCAGATTTCAAAAAGGACACCTCCGACCGCAACCGCACCTCTCCCTTCGCCTTTACGGGCAACAAATTTGAGTTCCGCGCTCTCGGCTCGGCGCTCAACATCGGCTGTCCGAACTATATGCTCAACACCATGGTGGCGGAGCAGCTCAGCCAGTTCTATGTGGAGCTGAAGAACGCGGAGGATATGACCGCCGCGGTAAAATCGCTCGTTAAGAACGTGCTTACCGAGCATCGCAGAATCATCTTCAACGGCGACAACTATACCGACGAGTGGGTCGCCGAGGCAAAGAGAAGAGGTCTGCTCAATCTTAAGTCCATGCCTGAGGCGTTTTCGCATTTCATGGACAGAAAGAACGTGGCGCTGTTCGTCAAGAACAAGATCGTCACCGAGGCGGAGTACCGCGCCCGCTTTGAGATCGAGCTGGAAACCTACTGCAAGCAGATCAACATCGAGGCGCTCACCATGATTGGAGAACTTAATAACAAGCCTGAGCAACAAGCTGGTGTGCTTTGTCAACACCGCCGACGAGCTGGAGGACGCCGTGCTGGGCGCAGCCGAGCACCGTGTGAACATCCTCGACCGCGCGCGTTATTTCCGCGAGGAGATCTTCGCCAAGATGCAGGAGCTGCGCGCCATAGGCGACAGCATGGAGACCGAAACCGCCGCCGATTACTGGCCGTATCCCTCCTACAGCGAGCTGCTGTTCAGCGTTTGATGCAGCAATAAAGGGTGCGCCGATCCGGTGCGCCCTTTCCGTATATATAGCTAAAAAGAACAGGCGATAACAGCTGTTTTCGTGCTGATTGGCAAACACATAAAAATCTTATTATAATTCTTTTATGTAAAAAATAATCATGCAAAATCCTGTAAAATAATATGTTGAAAAAGACGTTGCGGTGGGGTGTGTATGAAAAAAACCTTATTGATATCGTCCTCCGAGCAGGGCGCGGCCTCTCTGAAGGAGCTGCTGAAATCCGAGGGCTTTCATCCCGTCACCGTTTGCGGCACCGCCTTTAACGCGCGGGAGCTGGCACAGCGCGAAACATTTGATCTGATTTGCATCAGCGCGCCGCTCGCCGATGAAAACGGCATCGACCTCAGCCGCCGGCTGGCGGAGACCACCCGCTCTGGCGTGGTGATTATCGTGCCGCAGAAGAATGCCGACGAGGTGAACGATATGCTCACGCAGTACGGCGTGCTCGTCATCGCCAGACCGATTAACCGCCACCTGTTTCACCATTTTTTGCAGTTTACGGACTGCTTCCGCACGCGCATTATGAAAATGGAGCGCGAAAACGAGCAGCTGAAAACCATGGTGGAGGATATGAAGCTGGTCGACAGGGCAAAGCTGCTGCTGGTAACCTGCTTGAATATGACCGAAGCGCAGGCGCACCACTATCTGGAAAAGCGCGCGATGGATTTGCGTGTCAGCCGTGTGGAGGTTGCGCGTCAGGTCATTCAGACCTACCAGAATTAATTTGGCACAGTCCGCATTATGCTATTACCGATAAACACAATAGACATAGATACGTTAATAGAAAGGAAAGAAACTATGAGTCGCAAAGCTTACTTGGTTCTTGAAAACGGCACAGTGTTCGAGGGCGAGTCCTTCGGCGCCGAAAAGGAAAC
>ONEN01000240.1 GCA_900316815.1 uncultured Eubacteriales bacterium
TGGACGCCCGAATTAGCTCCAGTAACAAAGGATGTTGTTTATACGGCTGAGTTTGATGTTACGGTGAAGTCTTATACGATAGCGTGGTACGGAGAGGATGAAGAGAAGCCTCTTGAAGTACAGTCGCTGCCGTATGGAGCTACGCCGGAATATTCGGGTGAAACTCCAACGAAGGCTGCTACTAAGGACTATACCTATACCTTCGCTGGATGGGAGCCCGAGGTGGTGCCGGTTGTTGCTGATGCGAATTACAAAGCAAAGTTTACAGCCAAATCCACATATGTTGCGCCGCCGATGACTCCGGAAGAGAGGTCCGCTAAGATGAACCGTAAGTTTAAGGTTTATTTTGGCGAAACACCCAATCCGGCAGAGAAGGAACCTGCATTGGTTGTTGAATGGGGCCAAGCATCTGGAGTTAACACTTACGAAGTATACGCATGGTATATGAATGAAGATGAACCGACGACGCCGATAATGAAAGTTAGTTATAGTGCGTTTGCGGTATATCTGACCGATCTCGATGAAGAAAAGATTGATTTCGGTGGATGCTGTGCAGTATACGTAGTGGCGAAGAACAGAAGGGGAGAGGAAGTTGGAAGAACTGTGGTTGCCTATGTGGCTGGCCCGGACAATCCTGACTATACTAACCCGGTTTCGCTTACGGTGGATTCCGGAAACACTGTTGGGCTGAAGAAGGAGCAGAGCTTTAATATTCAGGCAACTGTCGTATTCGAGGATCCGACTAAGAAACCGATTCCTGGTGTTCCTGAGCTGCGCTATGTAAGTAGCAAAGACAGCGTCGCGACTGTTTCTGAAGATGGCGAGATAATCGCAGTCGGAAGAGGAAGTTGCATCGTCCAGGTATTCACAGCGAATGCTCTGGTCGAAGAAATCAAAGTAACGGTTAAATAATTTATCAGGTGTAATGAAAAACAGGCAGAACAGAATTCTAAGAAATACGTTCACGGCTTCGCTCGCGGTTTATGTGTTGTCCTCAATCACAACTGCGGTCGGAACCATGGTGGACGGTGTAATAATAGGACAGTTTCTCGGAGTTGATTCCATAGCGGCTTTCGGAATTGTCAGTCCGATAATGATAGTGTTTTCTCTGGCGGGGGCGGTTATTTCCGTCGGCGCCAGAGCGCGCTATACTCAGCTTGTCGGAGCGGGCAGGGTTAAGGAAGCAAACGGCGTTTTTTCGCTTTCGTGGATAATCTCAATCGGAATCGCGCTGCTGATGACGGTTGCCGTGTTCATTTTTTCCGCGCCGATAACTCAGGCGCTCGGAGCTACAGGCAACAACATAAACCTGCTCCCTAAGGCTCAAAGCTATCTCCTTGGACTTGCCTTCGGACTTCCTGCTATGAACGGAACGCGTATACTGATGGCGTATATGATTTTTGACAACGACAGAAACCTTCCCGTCATCAGTTCAATCGTGCTTACGGCTTCCGATATTCTGTTTGATTTGGCGGCGGTTACGCTGATTCACGGTGATACCTTTGAGATGGGACTTGCAACAAGTCTCAGCTACTGGCTGTCGTTCGGTGCGTTATTGTGCCATTTCTTTAAAAAGAATATTATGCTCAGGTTTTCGTTCAAAGAGATTAACTGGAAGGAAGCAGGCAGCATTATGATCAGCGGTATGCCGAACGGCGCGTGCCGCCTCGGCAGCAGTCTGAGAACAATGGTATTGAACAGACTTATCGCCGTTGTGGCGGCCTCAGCGGCGGTTGCGGCATATTCCTCTCAACGTCAGGCTGACGCCTTTCTCAATCCGCTCACGCTTGGAATGGCGGACACTGTCGCCATGCTGGCGTATTTGTCGGGGAAGAGGACAGACCAATGATGAGGCGGCTTCTGAGAACCTCGGTCAGGGCGACGTTTACCGTTACCCTCGGCATAGCTGCAATTGCGTATTTTTGTGCGCCGTTCTTTGTATCATTGTTTATCAAGGGCAACGCCGAAGCGATGGATATGGCTGTGAGAGCGGTGAAATGCTACGCGCTGGGAATGCCGCTTTACGGACTGAATCTGATATATCTGAACTATTTTCAGGGAATCGGTAAAAGCGAGCTTTCCGCGATATCGGGCTTCTTGTCAGAGTCGGGCTTTCAGATACTTTCGGCTTTTGCCATGGCGCCGTTTTTCGGCGCTGAGGCGATATGGCTTTCGTTCCCTGTGTCCCAGGTGCTGATGTTCATCTACTACGGTATTCTTCTGTTTTTCAAAACCCGTCGCCTGCGGATAAATCACGAAAAGCT
>ONEN01000034.1 GCA_900316815.1 uncultured Eubacteriales bacterium
GACCTCGCCGTGGAGGTATTTCAGCATTCCCTCGGTAATGACGATAAAGCCCAGCGCGCCGCTGTCCACCACGCCCGACTCCTTGAGCACGGGCAGCATCTCGGGGGTCATGGCAAGGGTCTTTTTCATCTCGGCGATGTACATGGCAAGCAGCTGCTCCACGGTGGTGGAGCGGTTCAGCTGCGAGCGGATATGCTCAATGCCCTCGCGCGTCACGGTGAGGATGGTACCCTCGGCGGGCTTGACCACCGCGCTGTAGGCGGTGCGGTAGCCGCGCACCAGCCCGTTGCGGATCTCCCCCACTCCCAGCAGGGAGCACCGCGCCAGTTCCGTAAAGAAGCCCTTGAAGAACTGCGAGAGGATCACGCCCGAATTGCCGCGCGCGCCGAGCAGCATACCCTCGCTGAGGCGTTTGAGGTAGTCGCCCGCGTGGGTGACCGTTTTGGCGTAGCGGATGCCGTTTTCCAGCGTGAGCCGCATGTTGGTGCCCGTGTCGCCGTCCGATACGGGAAAAACATTGAGGCGGTTGATCTCATCCTGACGGGTCTCCAGATTGGCAAGCCCGTTTTTCATCATTTGTTCCAGCTGAAAGCCGTTGATTCTTCTTGTACTCATAAAGTAAGCTTACTCCGCCGCGTTGAGGAAGCGGTTGATCAGCTCCTTCTCCTCGGACAAATCCTTGGAAATCGGCTTGCCGCAGTAGTAAGCCGCCATCAGACCCGGTCCCACATTGATACCCGAGCCGGGGAACACATCCACAATGCGCACTTCCTTGGGACGGATGGTCTCCTCGATCATCTTCTTGTACTGCTCCGCCTGCGCGAGACGGTTGGTCTGGGCGATGTTGGCGCCCTTTGCCTTGCCGAGAACGGTCGTCATGCCGTTGTAGTCAAATTCGCCGATGGGCTTGATGCCCACGATGGTGCCCATGAGCGCCGCCGCGTGGTTGACTCTGCCCTTTTTGGCAACAAAGGAAAGGTCGTCCAGCCAACCAGCCTGATGAAAGCGGCACTTGTTGTCCTCGAGCCACTGCGTCACCTCGGCAAGGGACTTGCCCTCCGCCTTGAGCTGCGCCGCCCTGACCGCCATCAGACCGAAGCCGGGGCCGAAGCGCAGGGTGTCCACCACGTTGATCACCGCGTTGGGATATGCCTTGAGCGTCTGCTCGCGTCCCTTGCAGGCAAAGCCGTAGGTGCCGCTCATGGCGCCTGATATGGTGAGCACCAGCATGTCAACGCCCTGCGCCGCGTACTCCCTGAACACCGCGTCGAACATATCGGGGTTCGCGGGAGAGGTGGAATAACCGTTGGGGTTCTTTTTGAGCTTGTTATAAAAATCCTCGCGGGTGTAATCCTTCCAGCTGAGGAACGGGGAAATCTCGGAGCCGTCGGGCAGGTGAATGTGACCGAGCACGGGCTTGATGCCGAATTCCCGGAGCATGTCCTCGTTGAGGTCGCAGGTTCCGTCCGCAATAATAACATAGTTTTTCATACAATCTACCTTTCCTTTGCTAAGTAAAATATTTGCCAAAAAAGCCTTGCAGCCTTTTTCCTGCCAATTCGGGATTGTGCAGAATGCTCAGCGTGTGCGGCGCGCCCTCGACGAGCAGCAGCTCCTTGGGCGAGGCGCACGCCTCGAAATTTGTCTTTCCCCAGCGGCATTCTACGGTTTCATCGCCCGTGCCGTGCAGAAAGAACACCGGTACCGCCGCCCTTGCCAGCGTGTCGGCAGTCGGCTGCTTAAGGTTGACGCGCAAAAACAGCCGCGCCAGCACCTGCTGCGCGGGCAGCATGATTTTCGGGATATGGTTTTTATGCGCGTCGCGGCGCATCTGCTCATAGATGCTGTAGAAGCCGCTGTCTATCACCGCAGCCTTAACGCGTGTGCCCCGCAGCTTGTCGGAAGCGTAGGCAACCGAGGCGGCTCCCATGGATACGCCGTAGAGCAAAATCTCCTCCGCGCCAAGCTCCTCCGCCCGGCGTGTCCACGAAAGCACGTCGTGCTGCTCGCGCAGACCGATGGTCGTCCAGCGGCCGCCGCTTTCGCCGTGTGCGCGCTGACAGGTGATCAGCACATTGAAGCCGCATTGATACAGGAACCGCGCGTGCGCCGAAACGTTGGTGTACATCTCCGCGCCGATGCCGTGAAACAGGATCGCGGTGCGCGCCGCACCCCGGTCGTAATAATCGCCCAACAGCCGCAGCCCGTCATAAGAGTTTTGCCAAACGCGCGTGTGCGGCTTGGACTGTATCCACTCCCTCGCCGCGGCGATCCTGCTTAAAAAGGGTATATAATAATGATTTTGATATTTTTTCAAATCGTACTGTTCAAAGGGTATCGCCTTTTTATGGTAAAATACGGCGATGAAAATCAGCAGCGCGGGGGCTATCACAAACAGAAAAACCGCCGCTGCCGCCGCAATGAGGATGATCCCCCACGGTGCCATCACGCGCTCCCCCTATTCAAAATACTTGCTTCCCATCAGGGCGGAGGAGCCGTCCTCCGTGCGGAAATACATGGCGGCGGCGCTGTTCTTTCCGCCTACCCTTATCACGGTGCGCGGCTCGCGCAGCACACGCGACGCGCCCTCCGCCGAACCGCCCAGTTCCAGCTCCACCGCCGCGTTGGAAACCGCCACCGCCGCCACCTCGCCGCGGGAGCAGAGGGCGAAATAAAACTTCCCGCTCACCCACCTGCCGCCGAGCTTCCGCTTCATGCCCGCGTGCTGCAGATCGGTGCTGAAGGAACGCTGCGCGGCGATTCCGAGCAGCCTCCACAGGAACCGCGCGGCGTTGCGCTCCGCGGGCGAGGCGATGGCGTTGATCTCCGCGGCGCGCCTGTCGGGATAAATACCCTCATCGCTGACCTCGGCGGGGATACGCGCCAGATAAACGTCGCAGATGGGTCTGTTGCGCCAGCGCGTACGCACGTCCTCCTCCTGCGTGCAGCGGCTCTCGCCGAACACGCAGCGGTTGACAAAATGCTCGCAGTTGTTGTGGAGCAGGTTATAGCCGCCCTCTCCCAGACTCGCGCGGGCGCGCGACACGGTTTCCTCGCGGGAGGCGCGCCGCTTCTGCTCGCCTCTGTCAAGGCAGGCGGTCTCCACAATGCAGCCGCAGGCGAACACGTCGATATCGGTCGCGATCACCTTTACCTCTCCCTCGCGGGCGCGGTTCTCCGCCGTAGGAGGAAGGCCGAACTGGATCACCTCGTCCTCGCTGACGAAGATGCCGTAGTGGTACAGCGCGCCGAGCCGTATGCGCACGATGTCGCCCGGACGGCACGCCGTCGGCTCCCACTTCATGAGAGCTTGCCCCCGATGTAGGTCACCACATCGCCGACGGTCTTGAACTCGCCCACACCCACGTCGTCAAAGCGGATGTTGAACACCTCCTCGGTGGCGATCATCATATAGAGCATATTAACCGAGGAGAGCGCGAGGTCGTCCTGCAGACGGGTCTGCTCGCTGAGGGAGTCGATCAGGTCGCTGCCGCGTTCGTCGGCGGCAACGAGGATCTCTTTTAATTTTTCGAGTATTTCGTTACGGTTCATTGACATTTTTTATATCTCACAATCTTCATACTGGGGGTGCGTTCAAAGTCGGATGTGCGGATGACGATTTTGCTGACGCGCTCAAATGACGGGAAGGTTTCGTTGATTTTTTGCAGCTCCTCTTTGAGACAGGCGTCCACGTCGACGTCGCCCAACTTGGCGACCTCCGTGGCGCGCGGCACCACCTCGAGCGCGAGGAAGCGCCTGCCGCTCTCGTCAACGTCCTCAAACACCTGCGAATCCTGAATCACGGGGAGGGTGTTGAACTGCGCCTCCAGCTCTGCGGGCGAAACGTTTTCGCCGCTGGGAAGCACGATGATCTCCTTGATTCTGCCCGTGATGTAGAGGAAGCCCTCGTCGTCCATGCGCACGAGGTCGCCCGTGCGGAACCAGCCGTCGGCGTACGCGTCCGGCTCCTCTCTGCCCACATAGCCGTCCATCATGTTTTTGCCCTTGAGCCACAGCTCGCCGTCCTCGATGCGGTACTCCATTCCGGGGAAGATAAGACCGACGGAGCCGGGCTTTTTCAGGTTTTCGGGATTGCCCGAAACCAGGTTGGCGGACTCGGTGAGGCCGTAGCCGGGATACAGGCTCACGCCCATTTTATGGTACTCCTCCACCAGATAGGGCGGCACGCTCGCCGCGCCGCAAATGATGGTTTTCAGGCTGTCGCCGAACATATTCCTGCCGAACTTCTTGGAAAGGGTAAGCGCCATATCCGCCAGCGCGGGCACCAGCACCATAATGGTGGGACGGAACGCCGCCGCGTCGCGGAACATATTTCTGTTGTCGCGGCAAATCAGCAGCGTGCTGCCCGTAAAGAGCGAGGCGAGCAGGTTGCGGATGAGGCCGAACACATGCGAGAGCGGCAGCACCAGCATATAGCGCTGCTCAAAGCTGTCGGGCATGCCCAGACAGATGTTGATGACGCCCTCCATCACGGCGGTATTGGAGAGCAGCGCTCCCTTGGGCGCGCCCGTAGAGCCGCCCGTCATAATGATCGCGCAGCCGTCGCTGCCCTTGCAGGGAGCGGCGGGCGTTTCCTCCTGCGCGTCGGCAGCCGCGTCCACGGTGGGCAGGTCGGGACAGAGCGCCGCCTTGTCTGCGGTCGCGTCAACAGTAATCAGCAGCGTATACCCGAAAAGCCTGCGGGTGCCGAACACCGCCTGCTCGTTGAGATGCGCGGGAAGCACCACCGCGGTGCAGCCCAGCGTGGTCACTGCCAGAAACGCCTTGACAAATTCATAGGAATTCGGAATCAGCAGCGCCACGCGCGTCGGCTCCGTAATATGCTGCGCCAGCACGGTGCGGAAGCGCGCCACATCCTGCGCCAGCTGACGGAAGGTAACAGCCCTGTCGCCGTCGCGGATGGCGATAAGCCCGGCGTACTCCTCCGAGCGCGCCTCCCACATCTGCGCCAGCGTGTCAAAGCGCCTGATGCGGTTAAAGGTTTCTTCTCCCGTGTAGTGACGGAACAGTTCCAGTGTGTTTGCAATCATCATTTATCCCCCTCAATATCCTTATGTGCATACACTCAATATCCTTATGTGCATACATAAAATGTTATTTATCGTTACAGTGTCTTTGCCAGCTCCGCCATACGCGCCTCGCGCTCCTGCAGCAGAGCGGTGACCTCCTTTATCTTGGAGAAAGCGGGCATACCGCCGTACATCTCCGTGATATCCACCGGCTCATCCACCACCGCCTTCAGGCGGCTCCACCAGTGCTTGCGCGGCTTGAGATAGATGGGCACGATCGGGCACTTGCTCTGCATGGAGATCAGCACCATGCCGGACTTGAACTCCAGCATCTCGCCGCTGTTGACGTGTCCCTCCGGGAAGAGCGTCACCAGCTTTCCCTCCTTCAGGCTGTCGGTGATGGTGCGGAAGGAACCGATATTAAAGTTATCCGCGTCGATCGGGATCAGGCAGCCCGCCGCGTGAAAGAACGGCCCCGCCTTCGTTTCCATAAACGCCTGATGACAGACGAAGTACTGGCGGCGGTACCAGATCACATACATCGTATATCCCGGATCCACAAAGCTGACATGATTGGAAATAAGCAGCGCGCCGCCGCGCAAACGCTTTTTCGCTTTTTTGGAGGTGTAGCGGATCTTCGGCCGCAGCCAGAGCAGCCCCGGCAGGGCGCCCGACACGCGGATAAAATCCATCACGAAGCAGCGCGGTGAAAACAGCTTAGCTTTTGTTGGTTTGCTCATACAGTTGCTTCTCCAGACTGATAATTTTTTCCCGTAAAATCGCGGAGATCCGCTCGAGGTTTTCCTTTTCCGACAGGCTGTCGTCCGCCAGCTCGCGGGCATAGAGCGGCTTGCCGATGATGACGCGGGCGCGCTTTTTGCTGAAGTAGGCGCCGTTGGTATAGACGGGTATCATCGGCGCGCCGCTGAGCAGCCCCAGATACGCCGCGCTCGGCTTGAACGGAAGCGGACGCGCCTCTCCCTTGAGGGGCAGTCGGCTTTCGGGAAAGATTTCCACCACGCCGCCCTTTTCGAGTATCGCCTGCGACCGCGACACAAAGCCGAAGTCAAACGAGTTGCGGTCAACGCGCACGCCGCCCATCATCTTCAAGAACAGCCCCAGCGGCTTCTTCTCAAACAGCACCTCCGCCATCTGCGCGCGCAGGGTGCGGAAGAAAAACACGAAAAGCCATACCGCATAGTCCCACACCGAGGTGTGGTTGGAAATGAGGATAGCCGCGCCCCTGATGCGGCGGCTCTGGACTTTTTTGTCCTCGTAATACACCTTTGTGCGGAAAACAGGCAGCTGCACGGGATAGGCAGTGATTTTCACAAAGGCGTTCCATAGATTAATCAACATTGTTCTGTGCGTTCCTTATGTAAGTATGAAGCTCCCGCGCGTTGTTCAGGCTCCTGCCCTCGCTCTGCGGGAACGGCAGAGAGAAATCCTCCTGCAGCTTGGCGATCAGCGCGAAATAGTCCAGGCTCGTGCCGCCCAAATCGGCAAAGAAATCCGACTGCGGCGCCACCTCGTCCAAAGGAAGCTCCAGCGCCACGGCTATCATCTCGCGCAGGTGCAGCATCAGCTCGTCCTGCTCCTCATCGCCGCCCGCCTGCGGGTCCACACGGTGCAGCCTGCCGCTGCGGTAATCGTCGGCGAGGCGCTTGCGGTTGAGCTTGAACTCGTCGCCCGTCAGCAGCGGGTCGGAAATGTAGACGATTTTGCCGATCTGTCCCTGCAGCTGCAGCGCGGCGAGCTTTTCCTTGAGCGCCCTGTCCAGCTCCTCCAGACGGTCGCCCGCGATATAGCGGTTGACGGACACCAGCAGCACGGGCGTTTTGCCGTCGCTGATCAGGCACACACCTGCCGTCGCGGGCAGGCGCAGCTGCGGCTCCGCGAGATTGGGGTTGAGATTCTCACCGTTCGCCGCTACGATCAGGTCGTCGGTCCTTCCCAGAATGCGGTACCTGCCGCCGACGCATTCGGCGAGGTCGTGGGTGTTGAACCACGCGTTTTTGTCGGTGACGGTCTTTTTGCCGTCCTCGATGATATATTTGGCGATGACCCTGCCGCGCACCAGCAGCTCGCCCTTGTCGTTGATTTTATATTCGGCGTAGGTCATGGGCTTGCCCACCGAGCAGGAATTGAGCAGCTTTTTATTGTCGGACAACTCCACCGAGGTAATGCCGATCTCGGTCATGCCGTAGCCGTCCGCCAGATGGTAGCCGATGGCGTTGAAGAACTCCATCACCTCGCTGCGGATGGCGCTGCCGCCCGTGATCATAAAGCAAATGCTCTCGCCGAAAAGGTTTTCGCGCACCTCTTTGAACGCCGCCTTGGCAAAGGCGTTGCCCAGCGCGGGCACGCCGCAGAGCGCGCGGGAGAGCTTCATGCCCTTGAGAAATTTCCGATAGGTCTTATCGCCGCGGCTCCTGATGGTTTTGATCGCTTTGTCGTACACCGTCTCCCAGAACAGCGGCACGGCGAAAATATGCGTCACCTTGTGGCGCTTGACGGTGTTCACAATGGTCTGCGGCGCCATGTCGTTGAGCTGCACAAAGGCGCGCGAGAAGAACGCGAACCAGATGTACATGGCAATGAGGCCGAACACATGATAAAACGGCAGAAAGCAAAGCTGCTTGATGTGTCCCTCGTAGTGCCGCTTGACAAGGGAGCATTCCCGTATGATCTGATAGCTGTCGTGTATCTGACAGCGGAATTCCTCCGCGGAATAGGCGCAGATTTTCACATGGTCGGAGGTGCCCGAGGACATCACCAGCAGCTCGCCGCCGAAGCTGCCCGGCTCATAGGGACGGTCGGCGGGCACGACGGAATCCGCCGCGACGGTGCGAACGGAATATTGCCTGCCGTCGGAGAGCACCGCCTGCACGCCGCAGTCGGCGATCGCCTGCTCCAGCACCGCGTCGCTCAGGCGCAGGTTCATCAGCAGCGGCCGCCAGCCGCAGAGCAGGATCGCCCAGAACAGCTCGATCCACAGCAGTGAATTTTCCATGCTCAGCCCCACCGCGGCGCCCTCGGGCAGCGCGAGCGTCTGCTTCAGCGTTGCCGCCAAACGCAGAATGGTCCCGTGCGCCTCGCCGTAGGTGGTCTGCAGAATGCGGTAGCCCTCGCTCTTTTCAAACATGAGGTTTTCTTTTTCGCTGAACATCAGCTCAAACAGCGACGCAAAGCCGGCCTCGGCAGCGTCCAGACGGCGCAGCTTCGCCTCTACAAAGGAGTTGATGTCCTTATATTGTCCCAATCCGTAATCTTCCATATATCCGTTCCGTTTCTATAAGATAACGTCGCCTTGACGCGGCGGCGCCCGAAATTACACACAACACAGATTATACACCAAACGACAGCTGAATTTCAAGCATTTTCGACACATTCCCAAATATTTCGGCAATTTAGCGCCGCCATAACGCATTTTACGCTCAAAAGCAAATCCGTACCACCCGTCTTTGACTGTAGGTCCCCAAGCTCTCTTTTCGGCAAATCGGCACAAAATATCTAAAAAGCACTTGAAGCGCATGGATATTAATGGTATAATTGTTAAAATATATGCTGTTTATCACGCGCGGACAAACGGAGGAATGGAAAACATGATTACAATGGTTCTGTCTGTGTACAACACGGGGCAATATCTGCCTAAAGCGATAGATACCGTGCTGTGCCAGACCTGCGGCGACTTTGAGGTGATCCTTGTGGACGACGGCTCCACGGACGGCAGCGCCGCCGTCTGCGACGAACAGGCGGCGCGCTCCGAGAAAATCCGTGTGTTCCACAAGCCCAACGGCGGGCTGTCCTCCGCGCGCAATTTTGGTATCGAGCACGCCAAGGGCGATTTCATCATCTTTCCCGACCCCGACGACTGGCTGGAGCCGGGCTATCTGGAGGGACTTGTCGCCATCCGCCAAAAGCATAACGCCGACCTGAGCGTATGCGGCCACTACTTCTTTGAGAACGGCTGCGACCACCTCTGGAACGCAAACGGCAGCGAGGAGGTGTTCGGCACGGCGCAGGCGCTCGACCGCCTCATGCAGCCCGCCTCCTTCTGCGGCTACGCGTGGAACAAGCTCTACAGCATGGAGGTCATCCGCCGCCACGGGCTGCGGTTCGACACCGAGCTGGGCATGGCGCAGGATCTGCACTTCGCGTTCCGCTATCTGCGGCTGTGCAGCCGCGTGGCGTACGATCCGCAGCTGCCGCTGTACCACTACAACCGCGACACCGTGGGCGTCACCACCTACGACACGCCCCTCACGCCGCGCAAAATCAGCGGTCTGAAAACCTATGTCAAAATCGCCGCGCTGGCGCACGGGGAATATCCGTCGGTGGAGGCGGAAGCCCTGGGCGTTCTCAGCGACACGGCGCTGCAATACATCTACCTGTACTATCACTTCAAAACGAAGGAGCCGCAGACGCTGGCGCTGCTCCGCGGCTATCAGAAGCAATACTTTTCCTACTTTCTCGCCAGCCCCTCCTACTCCGCCCAACGCAAGCTGCTGGGCAGGATCGCCCGCGTCTCACCGCGGCTGTATTACGCGATGTTCCAGTCCAAGCGCGTGCTCTTTGACACGGCGCGCAGGCTGACGGGCAGGCAGCGGAAAATCTGAGGTAGAGAACGATGAAAATACTGGAGCTTTTCGGCGGACTGATCCGCCACGGCGGAGAGGAGCTGTTTGTGCTCAACTGCCTGCGGCACCTCGACGCGGAGGACGCGGCATTTGATTGCCTGGTGGCGGAGGACTGCCAAAACGACGATTTCCGCCGCGTCATTCACGAAAAGGGCGGACGGCTGACCGAGCTGCACACGCCGCTGCACGCCACGCGCTTCTCCAACCATGTCTACCGTCCCGTCAGGGATTACTTCAAGACGCACCGCTACGATGTGGTGCATATCCACGCCAGCAGCATCGCGGCTCTCGCCCTGCTGGCTGCCGCCGCAGACAGAGCGGGCACCCCGAAGGTGATCGTCCATTCGCACGCGACGGGAAAGACAGATTCCCTTGCGCACCGACTGTTCCGCTTTCTCGCGTCGCTTTCGGAGCGGCGGCATGTTGACGTTTACTGCGCCTGCTCTAAGGACGCGGCGCTCTGGAAATTCACCCCGCCGTACGCCGAAAAAGCCATCATCATCAAAAACGGCGTTGACTGCGAGCGGTTCCGCTTCCGTCCCGAGCGGCGCGCGTCCCTGCGCCGTCAGCTCGGCGTCGGCGCAGGCGCCTTTGTTATCTGTCATGTCGGTCGGCTGTGCGCGGTGAAGAACCAGCTCTTTCTGCTGGAGGTGTTTGAACAGGTAGCCGCACGCATTCCCGACGCCTTCCTGCTGCTTGTCGGCGAGGGCGAGGACAGGGAAAAGCTGGAGGCAGCCGCCGTGCGGAAGCATTTGACCGAACGGGTGCTGCTGACGGGCGTCACCGACAATGTGCCCGACTGCCTGAGCGCGGCGGATGTGTTCGCCTTTCCGTCCGAATACGAGGGCTTCGGCATCGTGGCGCTGGAGGCGCAGTGCGCGGGGCTGCCCGTTGTCGCCTCGGAGGGCGTGCCGCGCGAGATCCGCGTGACGGACGACGTCTGCTTTCTCAAGGCGGAGCACACCGAAAAAGCCGTCCTCGAATGGGCGGACAAGCTGTGCGCTTACCGCGGCACGGCACGAAGGGATAATTCCGCTGCCGTCGCGGCGGCAGGCTATGACATCCGCAGCGCCGCCGCGCAGCTCAAAAAGCTTTACGGCTGCTGACCGCAGCTTTCCGAATCCTGATACATCGAAATACAACAGAACGCGTGAACGGAGGGAACCGTTATGAACGAATTTATCAATCCTGCCGCCTTAAAGCGAAAGGCGCTGATCGTCGATGACGAAATCATCAACCGCACCATTCTGGGGCATATCCTGTCGGGAAGCTACGACGTGACCTATGCGGAAAACGGGCAGGAAGCGTATGACATGCTGACGGAGCAGAGCTACGGCTTCTCGCTGATCCTGCTCGATCTGATCATGCCCGTCATGGACGGCTTCACCTTCCTTGAAAAGCGGAAGGAGGACGAGGAACTGCGGCGGATACCCGTCATCGTGATGACGTCCGAAAAATCCGCCGAGGTCAAGAGCATCCGTCTCGGCGCCTCCGACTTTATCACCAAGCCGTTTGAAATGCCCGAGGTCATCATCGCGCGCTGCGAGCGGATTGTGGAGCTCTCCGAGAACACCAGCATCATCCGCTCCACCAAGAACGATTCCATGACGGGGCTGTACGCCAAGGAATTTTTCTACGAATACCTCCACCAGTACGCCTCTCTCATGGAAGGGAGCCTGGACGCGGTCGTCCTCAACATCGACCGCTTTCATCTGATCAACGAGCTGTCGGGACGCAGGGCGGGGAACCGCATTTTAAAGCTCGTTGCCGACCTCATCAAGGAGGTGCTCCTCCGTCAGGACGGCGTGGCGTGCCGCGCCGAAGCGGACAACTTCCTTGTCTGCCTGCTGCACCGCGAGGACTACGGCGACGTCTTTATCCGCCTGCAGGAGGCGCTTGCCGAACGCTCGGGCTCGCCGCACATCCATATCCGCGCGGGCATTTATCAGAACGTTGACCGCGAGGTGCCGGGCGAGCTGTGGTTTGACCGCGCCAAAATCGCCTGCGACCGCATCCGCGGCGACTTCATGCGGCAGGCGGATTTCTACAGCGAATCGCTGCACACGCGCGCCCTCTTCCATGAGCGCCTGATCAACGACGTGCAGGAGGCGATAGACAAGCACCACCTCACGGTGTTCTATCAGCCGAAATATAAAATCCAGGGCAGCGAGCCGCGCCTTTCGAGCGCCGAAGCGCTGGTGCGCTGGCAACATCCCGAGCTGGGCATGATCAGCCCCGGCGAATTTATTCCGCTGTTCGAGAGCAACGGTCTGATCCAGAAGCTCGATAACTTTGTATGGAACGAGGCGGCGCTGCAGGTGCGCCGCTGGAAGGATCGGTTCGGCGTCGCGGTGCCCGTCTCCGTCAACGTGTCGCGCGTGGACATCTATGACCCCGAGCTGGAAAACAAGCTCATCGGCATACTCGGCGCGGCAGGACTCACCCCCGACGATTTCATGCTGGAAATCACCGAAACCGCCTACGCCGACAACGGCGCCCGTTTGGTAGAGGTGGTGGAGCACATGCGCGGACAGGGCTTCAAAATCGAGATGGACGACTTCGGCACGGGCTACTCCTCGCTGAACATGCTGACGAGCATACCGATCGACGTGCTGAAGATGGATATGAAATTCATCCGCAATATGCTCCGCGACGAGAAGAGCCTGCGCCTGGTAGAGCTGATCATGGACATCGCCAAATTCCTTGACGTGCCCGTCGTGGCGGAGGGCGTTGAGGAAGAAGCGCAGCTGAACACGCTCCGTCAGATGGGCTGTGAATGCATCCAGGGCTACTACTTCTCCAAGCCCGTTCCGCCCGAGGACTTTGAGGTGTTTATCCGCGAGGACGTCGTCAAGGGGGAATGCGCAACAGCCTGACGGCAACCGTCAGGCGCCCTTCCCTCCGTGCAAATTCATGCGGCTCTGCCGCTATTCATGTGCCGCAGGCACTATTCATTACGCAGTAAATTCATGTGCCGCAGGCACCATTCATTCCTGAATAAAAGGGTTCCGTGACCGGGCGCGGTTAAACGATGCTCATGCGTCGGATTCGGGAATGAACCGGCCGTTCCGCACCATTGACCGCCGCGTACGATCCGGACAAATAACAAAGCGAAAAAGGCGAAAAGCAGAAACCGACTGCTTTTCGCCTTTTGTATTTGTTTGGTTTGCGGATTGAAACAAGCATTAATCCTTCCGCAAAATGACGGGGTCGGGAATAGCCTTGTACACCTCCGTTTTGATGTAAGCCTTGGCGGCGTTGTAGCCCTGCGTCCACGCCTTTTTCTCCTCGCGCCGCGACCGCCCCACCAGCACGCGCAAGGTATAGTAGAAGCGGAACATCACTTTATAATAGCAGATGCAGAACCGCAGCCACGCGCGTCTGCCGCCCGACTTAGCCGTTTTGTATAAAAAGCGGTGCCAGTAGAGGTAGTGATTGAAACCGCGTGCGAATATCGGCTCCAGGCGGAGCTTTTTCACCGAGGTCTTGCCGTCGTTGTGCTCGTAGGACGCGTCCGACACCACGCAGGCGCGATAGCCGTTGACAATGAGCTTGGAGATCATCACCCTGTCCTCCCACGCGGCAAAGCCGTGCTTTTCCCTTCATCGCCGCCGTGCTCGCGCAGAAGCAGGTGCCCGCGAAGGACTCGGTGTTGTAAATCACATGGTGCTGTAAATCGACGGAGCGGTTATAGGAAAAGCCGCCCGTTCCGAGAATGCGGACATAGGTGTTTTTTCTGCCGCGCGCCATCACGCTCGCCTCGCCGTGATCTATCCCCTGGTGATGCAGACAACGCTGGACTATTTCAGCGTGTTCCTCATCATTCTGTTTTACGGCACGCCCGGCGTCATCACGTTTTTCGCGCAGGGCAAGTACCGTCCGCTGCTGGAGGTGGACGGCAAGAGCTATATTTACGGCTATGTCTACACCGCCACCTTCATCATCGGCAAGGCGCTTACGCTCGTGCTGCTGCTGTTCTCCGACAACCTGCTGCTGATCCAGGCGTCCTATATGGTCCCGACCTTCTTCCAGGTGGGCGCCATGGCGCTGTATGTCAGAAAAAAATACCCCTGGGTCAACTGGCACGACACCCCCAACCTCAAGGCGCTCTCGCAGAAGGGCTCGGTGCTGATCCACCAGATCTCACAGGTCATCTTCAAGAACACCGACACGGTGCTGCTCTCTATCATTCTCGGCATGAAATACGCCAGCGTCTACGCGGTTTACATGCTGTTTTTCTCGAACTTCGACAAAATCGTGCAGATATTCGTGGGCGCGGTCAACTTCCGTCTCGGACAGCTCTACCACACGGCAAAGGAGCGGTTCCTCAAAACCTACGAGCTGTATGAAACGGTG
>ONEN01000130.1 GCA_900316815.1 uncultured Eubacteriales bacterium
GAATATTATTTGCAGAAGGCGGGCTTTCAGTCGGAATGGCAGCTGGTGGAGAGCGACGCGGCGGCAGCCAACTGCGTCGTCAGCCAGTCGCCCGCAGCGGGAGACCGCGTGGAAAAGGGCGGCACGGTGCATATCGATGTGGCGAAGCCCAAGGCAGAGCAGCCTGCAACCGGGCAGGAGTCAAAACAGGAGTCGAAGCAGGAGTCCAAAAAGCAGTCCTCCGCTGACGGCAACACCCTGTATGTCATTGCCAGCAGCTATGTAACGCTGCGCGATAAGCCGACGCGCACGGGCAAAGATTTGATGAAGATCAACAGAGGCGAGACGGTGCAATACATCAGCACCGACGGAGAGTTTTACTATGTGAGCTACAACGGTACCAACGGCTATATCCTCGCGGAGTTTCTGTCCACCGACCCGAACGGGTACAACGGCGGCTCGGGCAACGTGGAGTCGCTGACCGACCGCGACTATCTGTACTGCCGCGCGAGCGATTACGCGACGCTCAGAAGCAGCACCTCCACAGGCTCGGAAGCGCTTGAAAGAATCGAGTGCGGCGAATCCGTGCAGTATCTCGGCGAAACGGGCGATTGGTTCAGGGTGCGCTATAACGGCACGACGGGCTATGTGCTGCGGAAGTTTTTCTCGCCGAATGCGAACGCGCCCCTCGTGTACGATGATGTATAATAAAAAAACAGGTAAGGTATGAAAAGAAGGGGTAAGATATGAGAAAAATCATTTTCACGGTAATGGCAGCCGCTGCGCTGCTGCTGGCGGGCTGCCGGTCCGCAGGGCCGTCGGCGGCGCAGCAGGCTTCACAGGCTTCACAGGCTTCACAGACCTCGCAGCTGTCGCAGGCGGCAGGAGGAGCGGCTTCCGTCAACGCCGCATCGGCGCCCGCGGTGGAGGGAAACCCGGTGAAGCTGGTGCCCGTGCAGGCGATCGACCAGAATCCCGAGCTGCCCACAGGCTGCGAGGTGACCTCGCTGACCGTGGCGCTCAACTATTATCAGATCGACATCGACAAGTGCGACATCGCCGACAACTACATCGCCAAGGGACCCGTCGGAACGGTGAACTTCCGCAAGGCGTTCGAGGGCGACCCGCGCGACGAGAACTCCTTCGGCTGCTACGCGCCCGTGATCGTCGAAACCGCCAACCGTATCCTGACCGAGCGAGGCTCCGACAAGCGCGCCACGGAGGTGTCGGGAATGCAGCTGGAGGCGCTGTACAGCTATCTGGACAGGGACGTTCCCGTCATCATCTGGGGAACGCTCGACTGTGAGCCGGGACAGTTCACCGAGGTGTGGAACGTGGACGGCGAGGAGCTGCAATGGTACTCGCCCGAGCACTGCATGGTGCTCGCGGGCTACAGCGTGAACAGCGTGTGGGTGGCGGACCCCATGAAGGGCGCCGTCGTCCGCTATGACAAGGAGCAGTTCCGCACCGGCTACGACGCGCTGTTCAAGCAGGCGGTGGTCATAGAATAGGCGCTCTGCCCGCCCCCGAAAACGCCTTTTTTTCTGCGGGCGTTCATCTACGGCGGGGATAATCACTTTGCTGTAAAGCTATAAAGAAAGCAAAAAGAGACTGTTGCCTAAACGCGACAGTCTCTTATTTTCCGCTAAAGAATAAACAGGAACAGCACCCCGCAAAGTACGCTGATGGCCATGCCCGCCGCCACATCGTGAACGTAATGCGCGCCCGCCAGAAGGCGCGACGCCGCAATCAGCAGCGCCGTGGCAAGCGCTGCGATGCCCGACGGCACGTGGATGAATAAAAACGTCATGCCGATAATAAACGCGCACGCGGTGTGGCGGCTCGGAAAGCTCTTGCCCTTTGTTGTTTTGTGAAATACGGACGGCTGCCCGTAGCGCTCGTAAGCGGCACCAGCACTGCCCGCAGGAACTGTTCCTGCCGGTACAGCAGCAAATAGAGCAGCAGCAGCGGATAGGAGACGAACATCGCCATCGGCAGCACCTTGTAGACAAAGTGCAGGACATAGCGCGCGGCGGTGTGTTCGTTGAAAAAACGCACGTTCCGTTCAAAAAATCTTCGGTTCATGGGAAATCCTTTTTACACAGTGATTTTATACCATCTTACCACACCTGTTCCGTAATTTCAACCTTGTATTTCTCAAACCAGTAATCCAGCTCAATGATATATGCCAGAATCTGCGGCGCCTTCATCAATTGACCGTACCACGGCTCTTTGACGGACGCGGGATTTTCGATGATCTGCGTCACCGCCTGTTTGTCGAGCAGCTCGGTGAGCGCGTTTTTCTTTTCGAGAATGATTCTGACCCGCTTGGCGCATTCCTCAAAATAGAGCGGATTGTGTGTTTTGGGGTAGGGGCTTTTCTTGCGCCACGCGATTTCCCCGGGCAGCAGCCCCTCGAACGCCTTGCGCACCAGTCCCTTTTCTCTGCCGCCCCACGCCTTGAGCTTCCACGGCAGGTTATAGGCGTACTCCGCCAGTCGGTAGTCGCAGAAGGGCACGCGCACCTCCAGACCGCTGTACATGGAGCACCTGTCCTTGCGCTCCAGAAGGCACTGCATGAACCAGTAGAAATTCAGGTAAAACATCTCCCGCATCCGCGCGTCCTCCTCGCTGTCGGAGGGCAGCTTGGGAGCGGCGCCGACAGTGTCGAGATAGCGCCGCCGCACATATTCCTCGCCGTGCGGCAGCACGCCTTTCTTTAAAATGCTGCGGCGGATGCGCTGGCTGCGCGACCACGGAAAGCAGTCCTCAAAGAGAATGTCGCGGTTGAAGTACCACGGATAGCCGCCGAACAGCTCGTCGGCGCATTCGCCCGAGAGCGCCACGGTGTAGTCGCGCTTGATTTCGCGGCAGAACAGCAGCAGCGAAGCGTCCACATCCACATAGCCCGGCAGGTCGCGCGCTTCAACGCTGTCATACAGCGCGTCGGCGAGCAGTTGGTTGTCGATGATGACCTCGGTGTGGCGCGTGCCCGCGTTCTTGGACATCAGCTTAATGTATTCCGCGTCGCGGCTCGGCTGAAACGCGCTTTTGGTGAAATATTTGGCGTTGTCGCGGTACTCCACCGAGAGGGAGTTGGGCTTGCCGAGGCTCCAGCGTTTCCGGTTCGCTTTCGGTGTGCTCGCGCGCCTCCAGGGAAAAATAGGTTTTCCGCGTCAGGCGGCCGCCCTTGTATAGAGCGCACTCACCCGGCAGCAGCTCATTGACGTCCTTGAACACGCCGCAGCCGGGCGTGCGGGCGGGACCCAGAAAAAACAGCTCGTACAGCCCCTGCCTGTCAACCTGCGGCTTCACCCTGCCGCTTGCCAGCAGCGCCTTGATTTCGGAGCCGAACACCAGACCGCCCTCATAGAGCGAATAAAACAGCGGCTTCACGCCGATTTTATCGCGGCACAAAAACAGGCTGCGATCCTTGGTGTTGAACACCGCGAAGGCGAAAATCCCGTTGAGCCGTTCGCCGCAGCGCGCGCCGTATTTGATGTAGGTTTTCAGCACCACCTCCGTGTCGCTGTGACCGCGGAAGTGAAACCCGTCCGCGCGCAGCTCCTCGCGCAGCTCGGCGCTGTTGTACAGCTCGCCGTTGTAGACGATGACATAGGTGGCGTCCCCGTGCCGCGCCGATAGAGGCTGCTTGCCGTTTTCGCGGTCGATGACCACCAGACGGCGGTGCATGAGGGCGAGGTCGCCGTTGATATAGGTGCCGTTCTCATCGGGACCGCGCCGCTCCAGCGTTTCGGAAATCGCCTTGAGCGTCTCCGAACGATCGAGCATCCTGCAATCCCGTTCTGTCCATCCTGCAATTCCACACATAATGCCGGTACCTCCGTTGCCTGTAATCAAATAGTTATTATCTTCCGTTGCCGCGGCGGGCAGTTCGCGCTTCAGACGTGTGATTTTGCAAAGCGCTTTGAGCCCGCGTTAAAAGTAGGCAGACTTGACCGCCTACAGGTTATTGTTGCCGCTGCGCCTGCGCAGCCCTCTCCAAATGCCTCTCGGCATTGTCTGCTTGACCGTGACCAAAAAGCACACCATCACCCCGAGCAGCACCGCGCCCGAGACGATGCTTCCGCCGCAGAACGCCGCCTCCTTCGCCGTCGCCGTGGAGAATACCGCCGCGGTGCGCGGAAGAAGTCCCAAGCCAAGCCGCGTCAGCGCCGCCGTCAGGAAGCCCTGTATGATTCTGAAAAGGAAAAATAGCGGCTTGCTGACCCTGACCTCTCCCAGCGCGGCGAAAATCTGGCAGTGGACGCAGAGTCCGCCGAAGCCCACCGCGAAGGCGACCGCCGTGACGGAGCGCGTGTCGGCGCAGCGCGTCACCGCGCCGCTCACCTCTGTCAGCAAAAACAGCCCGTCGAGCGCGGCACCGTCGGGCAGCACCTGCGCCGCAATGCCTGTCAGCGACGAGAAGAACACCACGAACGCGCAGATGGTCAGCATACCGCGCGAGGCTCCCTCCACCGACTCCACCAGCGCCTGCGCAAAGGGGAGAGAGGCGGAGCTGTTTTCCGATATAGAATTGTCCTTTTCGCTGCTGCGGCACAGCAGTCCCGAAACAATGCCCGTCACAAGCACCGAGACAGACTGCGCCCCAAAGAGCACCAAGCCCGTCTCCCGGCTCCCGTACACCGCCGCGCCGACAAAGCTGACGACGAACCCCGGTCCCGCGCACACCGCGAACAGTGCGGCGCGCTCCGCCTCCCTGCGGCTGACGGCTCCCTGCCGGTACAGCGCGGCGATACCGCCGGCTCCCACGGGATAGCCCCCGACCAGACACAGCAGTATCACGGGCGCAAAGGCGCCGCTCAGCCCGAACAGTGCGCGCGCGGGACGGTGCAGCACCTTACCCGCCCTTTGGCACAGTCCCGTATGGACAAACAGCTGCGTCACCGCCATAAACGGAAACAGCGAGGGCACGAGCACGCTCAGGCAGAGCCGCACGCCCTGCGCCGCTCCCTCGCGGCTGCCCTGTGCGTAAACAAGCAGCAGCACGCAGACCGCGCCCTGCGCCGCCGCCTTGCCGATCGGAATGATCCGTCGCGTCATCATAACATCACCGTTAATATCTATGAGCGTTCCCGAATAAATATTATCGAGGTGAAGCAAATGGCAAGAGAAAAAGCGCGTGCGCCGCAGATGGATATCGGCTTTGCGCCGCTGATAGAAACGGTGGGGAACCGCTGTGTGACGGTGGAGGGCTCCGCGGGCGTCCTGCTGTATGAGAGCGAATGTATTAAAATCAGCACGGGACGCATGGTGATCACCTTCGGCGGCAGAGGGCTGCGGCTGCGGTGCATATCGGGCTCCTGTGTGGAAATCACGGGTTTTATTTCCAATATAGAATTTTTGTGCTGAGGTGAGTCGATGCTGCTGGGTATCATACGGTTTTTCAAGGGAACGGTCAGCTTCCGCGCGCAGGGGCGTTCTCCCGAGCGGCTGCTGAATCTGACGGCGCAGCGCGGCGTGCTGCTGTGGAATGTCCGTCCCTCGCCGCAGGGGCTGGAGGGAGAGGTGGCGGCGCGCGACTACCGCCGCATCCGTCCGCTGGCGCGCAAAGCAGCCGTCCGCACGACCATTCTCAAAAAGAGCGGCTTTCCCTTTCTGGCGGCAGCCTACCGCGGGCGCGCCGGGCTGGCTGTCGGCGCGGCGCTGGGAGCGGCGCTGCTGGTGTTCCTGTCGCAGTTCCTCTGGACGATCGACGTCGTGGGGCAGGAGCATGTCAGCGAGGCGCGGCTGCGCACGCTGCTTGCCGAGAGCGGCGTCAAAACGGGCGCCCTCTGCCGCGGCGTCGACGCGGGACAGGTGAAGCGCGATATTTTGCTCAAGGTGGAGGACATCAGCTGGCTGAGCGTGAACATTGTCGGCTGTCACGCCAATGTGGAGATCAAGGAAAAAACGCGCAAGCCCGAAAACGACGGCGACACGCCCTGCAACCTCAAGGCGAAGGAGGACGGCGTTATCACCAAAATCACCGTCGGCGAGGGCGTGACCGAGGTGAAAAAGGGCAGCGGCGTGGCAAAGGGCGATCTGCTGGTGAGCGGCGTGAGCGCCGCGCGCGAGGGCACGGTGCGCTATCTGCACGCCGAGGGCGAGATCATGGCGGACGTTATTTCCGAAAAGGAATTTAAGCTGCCGAAGGAAGACGATTATATTTCCCTCACAGAAAATAAAGCGGAGCGCAGACAGCTCGGCTTTCTGATATTCCGCTTTCCCTGCACGCTGTCCTTCCGCTTCTTTGCAAGCGCCGCCCGCACGGAGGAGGCGGACTGGCTCACCGCGGACAAAACGGCGCTGCCGCTCGGCTTTGTCACCGAAACGCTCCACGAGCTGAAAACGGAGCGCGTGACGCGCGATGAAGCCAACGCGCGGGCGGTGTTCAACAGGGCGGCGCTGCTGGAGGAGCTGTTCGCAAAGGGGGAGGGCAGGCGCGTGTCGAAGGAGCTGACCGTCGCAGAGAACGACGGCGCCTTCACGGGCAGGGTGCGCTGGGTTTTCAACGAAAATATAGCGGAAAGTGTTGATTTCAGCGTGGAGGAATAGTATAATTGAGGGGAAATTTCAGAGAAAAAGGACGGATGGCATGAGAATACTGTGTATCGGCGACGTGGTGGGCGGCGTAGGCTGCCGTTTCCTTCGCGCCAAGCTCCCCGCGCTCAAGCGGGTGAAGGGAGTGGATCTGACGGTCTGCAACGGAGAAAACTCCGCCGACGGAAACGGGCTGACCCCCGCCTCCGCGAAGTTCCTCTTTGACAGCGGCGTGGACGCTGTTACGCTGGGTAACCACGCCTTCCGCCGCAGGGAGGCGTATGAATACATGGACGCCAATCCCTTTGTCGCGCGCCCCGCGAATTATCCCGGCGGTACCACGCCCGGCAGCGGCATGATACAGATCGACATGGGCAGGCGCATTGTCACCGTCATCAACCTGATGGGCAGCATGTTCCTCGACAGCGGACTGGAAAGCCCCTTTGATACGATCGACAGGCTGCTCGGGCAGACGGACAGCCGCATTATCCTCGTTGACTTCCACGCCGAGGCGACCAGCGAAAAGCGCGCCATGGCCTATTACCTCGACGGCAGGGTGAGCGCGGTGTTCGGCACGCACACGCATGTGCAGACCTCCGACGCGCAGGTGCTCCCCAAGGGAACGGGCTATATCACCGACGCGGGCATGACGGGAACGGTGCATTCCGTGCTGGGTGTGAAAACCGACATTATCATCAGTAAGTTCAAAACAAGGCTGCCCGTCCGCTTCGATCTGGCGGACGGCGACTGCAAGCTGGAGTGCGTGCTGTTCGATATCGACGACAACAGCGGCAGGTGCAAAAGCGCGGAAGCGCTGCGGATTGAGTAGAGAGCGCAGAGAAAACGCCCTATTTCGGTGATTCCGCAAAATTTTCTTCATAATCACTTGCAATCGCGGGAAAAAACCTGTATAATAAAGAGCGGTAATGTATCACCCACTGTGGATAAAAAGGATGTGCCAACATGATTAACGGAGAGATTCTCAGAAACGCGATTATTTCGGGCGCGCACAATATCAGCGTTCGGAAAAATCACATTAATGACTTAAATATTTTCCCTGTTCCCGACGGCGACACGGGCACCAATATGTCCATGACCGTCATGGCCGCCGCCAAGGCGTTGGAGGAGTATGACGGAGAAACCGCGGGCGAGGTTGCCGATATCGCTGCCAAGGCGATGCTCAGGGGCGCCAGAGGCAACTCGGGCGTTATCACCTCGATTTTGTTCAGAGGCTTCGCACAGGGCTTGAAGGATGTAGAAGAGGTCAACGGCAAGAACATCGCCGCCGCGTTGGGTATCGGCGTGGACGCCGCCTACAAGGCGGTTGCAAAGCCCACCGAGGGCACCATCCTCACCGTTGCCAGAATGGCGTATGAGGCGGGACTGGAGGCATCCTACGAGAACAACGACCCCGTATTCGTTTGGCAGGCGATCGTCAACAAGGCGAACGACGCCCTCGCCATCACCCCCGAGCTGCTGCCCGT
>ONEN01000037.1 GCA_900316815.1 uncultured Eubacteriales bacterium
GACTACTTCAATCTTCCCAAGGAAGAGAACCCCGCGCTGGGCTACCGCGCAATCCGTATCTGCCTGACGCAGCGCGAAATCTTCAAAGCACAGCTGAGAGCGCTCCTGAGAGCCGCTGCTTACGGCAATGTCAGCATCATGTTCCCGATGATCATCTCTGTCCGCGAGGTTAAGGACGCCAAGGAAGTCCTTGAGCAGTGCCGTCAGGAGCTGATTGCAGAGGGTCAGAATGTCGGAGAGGTTGAAATCGGTATTATGATTGAAACCCCCGCCGCCGTTATGCTCGCTGAGGAGCTTGCCGAAGAGGTGGAATTCTTCTCAATCGGCACCAACGACCTCACGCAGTACACGCTGGCGATCGACCGTCAGAATCCCAAGCTCGACCCGTTCTACGATCCGCACCATCCCGCGGTTCTCAGAATGATTGAGCACACCGTGAAATCCGCCCACAAGCACGACTGCTGGGTCGGCATCTGCGGTGAGCTGGGCGCTGATACCGCGCTGACCGAAACCTTCCTGCGCATGGGTCTTGATGAACTGAGCGTTAACCCCGGAAGCGTGCTGACGCTGAGAAAAACCATCCGCAGTCTGGATTTAAGCAAGTAATGTACCCACTGTTTTCCTTTTGTGATTGGGCCGTTGCCGTGTGCAGCGGCTCAATTTTTTGCCCGTGAAATACTCCGTCAATGACAGCATTGTAATAATAGAGTCCAAACTATTCAGCCGCTTTTCACGCAGCTGTCAAACAGTGATGCTAGAATACACTCATAATATTGATTCGGAAGGTGTTGTAAATGAAAAAATTAGGTTCGGCGGTTCTGTCGCTGGCGCTGCTAATGGGCGTTTGCATGACAGGCTGCCAAAACAGCAGCGGTTCCTCTCAGGCGACAGCGGCTGCAACGGCGGACGAAGCTGCTACAGCAGATTCTGCCACCGCAGACTCCGCGTCCTACAGTCAAGACCTGTTTGACACGAGTTATGTCCACGAAATGAATGTGGAGCTTTCGGAGGAGGATTGGAAGGATCTGCTTGCCAATCCGCTAAAGAAAACCAAGTACACTGCCACGGTGACGATAGACGGCAACAAGGTGGAAAATGTATCCTTTGCCACAAAGGGCAACACCTCCCTTTCTCAGGTCGCGTCATCCGACTCCGACCGTTACAGCTTTAAAATCAATTTCGGCAAAAACGTGAAGGGACAGACCTATCAGGGACTGGACAAGCTGAACCTGAACAATATCATGTCCGACGCCACTTACATGAAGGATTATCTATCCTATATGATTATGCGCGAGGCGGGTGTGAACGCCTCCTTGACGAGCTATGTTTCACTCTCCGTCAACGGCAAGCTGCATGGTCTGTATATCGCCATTGAAGATGTCTCGGATTCCTTCCTTAAACGGAATTACGGTTCCGCTGACGGTGCGCTCTACAAGCCCGAAACCGAACAGCTTGACAATGCGGGCAATGCGCCCAATCAGATGGCGTCGCCAAACGGCGCGGGCGAAAACGCCACCATGCCCTCTCAGAGTGCAGACGCAAGCGCTCCTTCCGAAGGCGGTCAGATGCCGCAGGGTAACATGCAGCCTCCTCAGGGCGACGGTCAAAATCAACCGCCGTCCATGCCGCAAGGCGGTATGCAGCCTTCCTCGGGTGACGGTCAGATGCCGCAAGGCGGCCCTCCCGGCATGGGAGGCAGCAGCAAAGGCGCCGATCTGGTGTATTCCGACGACAGCCGTGACAGCTACTCCGATATTTTTGACAATGAAGAAAACGATGTTTCGGAGGACGATGAAAAGAAAATGATTGCCGCCATCAAAGCCCTGAACAGCGGCGAGAACCTCGAGCAGTACTGGAACATGGACGAGATCATCCGCTACTTTGTGGCGCACAACTTCGTTCTCAATTACGACAGCTACACGGGCAACATGCTGCATATCTCTACGAAAAAGACGGCCGGGTTTCGGTGCTCCCATGGGACTATAATCTCGCGTTCGGCGGCTTCCAGGGCGGCAACGACGCAACCGCTGCGGTCAATTGGGCGATCGACTCTCCCCTTTCGGGCGCTACCGAGGACAGCCGCCCGCTGTGGAAGGTAATCGTTTCCAACAAAACCTATCTCGATAAATACCATCAGTACTACAGCGAACTGATGAACAAATTCTTCACCGGCGGAAAGTGCGCAAAAGAAATCGACCGTGTCTGCGAAATGATCCGCCCCTATGTAGAAAAGGATCCTTCCGCTTTCTACAAGCTCGACGAATTTGACGCCGCCGTAAAAACGTTAAAGGCCTTCTGTGAAAAGCGGGCGGAAAGCATTGGCAAACAGCTCAGCGGCAAGCTCGGCAGCACAAGCGAAACACAAAAGACCGAGGACAAAGTAGACGCTTCCGACCTGACGCTCTCCGTCATGGGAACGCAGGGCGGCGGACGTGACGGCGGAGGAATGCCGCCGAACGGTATGCCCGGAATGAACACGCCTCAGGCGCAGAACAGTCAATCGCAGCCACAGCCCTCTACAGCTGCCGCCGCGTCAACATAAATTTATCCCCTTGCGGCTCAAACGCCGCAAGGGGATTTTTGCGTAACTTATCCTGTTATCGGGAAAATCTGTTTGCTTTATTGCCGTTTTCATGGTAAAATGAGAAGGAAATCAAGGCGGAGCCGCCGGGGAACTGCCTCTGAAACCCATCTGTCTTTGGCAAGGGTTTTGCATCGGCAACCGCAATCTGATTATGTTTGAATGATAAAAGTACTTGAAACGGAGTAAAGTAACCATGTCGTTTTTCGGCAAGCAGAAGAAAACCGTCTCACACTATGACAAAATGACAAAAACACCGATTTCACGGCTGATTCTCACCCTGTCGGTTCCGTCGATCATTTCGATGCTCATTACGAATATCTACAACCTCGTCGACACTGCCTTCGTCGGACAGCTCGGCACCAGCGCGAGCGGCGCGGTAGGCGTAGTATTTGGATTTATGGCAATCCTTCAAGCGTTTGGGTTTATGTTCGGACAGGGTGCCGGCAGTATTCTCTCCCGCGCACTCGGCGCAAAGGATACGCAAAGAGCCTCCGCGCACGCTTCGGCTGGGTTCTTTTCCTCCATGCTGATGGGTGCGCTTATCAGCGTTATCGGCATAATATGGCTTGACAACATCGTTATGCTTCTCGGCAGCACGGTGACGATTGCCCCCTTTGCCAAAACCTACATCTTTTATATTCTTCTCGCCGCTCCCTTTATGAGCAGCAGCCTGACCCTTAACAATTTCCTGCGCTATGAGGGAAAAGCAAGTCTCGGTATGGTCGGATTGATGACGGGCGCCGTGCTTAACATGGCAGGCGACCCTGTTCTGATGTTCGGTCTGCATCTGGGGATTGCGGGTGCAGGGCTATCCACCGCTCTCAGCCAATTGGTAAGCTGGTGTATTCTGCTGCGGATGTTTCTCTCCGGCAGGACAGAAACGAAAATCAGCTTTAAGAACGCAGCCAAGGCTACGCCCCTCATGCTGTTCAACATCATGGCAACAGGCTTTCCGAGCTTGCTGCGCCAGGGGCTCAACAGCCTGACCACCGTGCTGCTGAACGCGCAATGTGCGGTGTACGGCGATGCTGCCGTCGCGGCAATGAGTATTGTGGCGCGCATTATCTTCTTCGCATTTTCCATTGCCATCGGCATCGGCCAGGGCTTTCAGCCCGTCGCCGCTTTCAACTACGGCGCGGGGAGGTACACGCGCATCCGCAAAGGATTTCGCTTTACCGCGCTGACAGCGGAAGGGATCATTCTTCTGGGATGTGTCATTCTCGTCAGCTTTCCCGGACTGTTGATTGCGCTGTTCCGCGACGATCCCCGCGTTATTGAAATAGGCACGCGGGCGTTGGTGCTGCAGGCATTGGCGACGCCGGTGCTGCCTCCCTGCATGGCAACGGAAATGCTGCTGCAGAGCACGGGAAAGCGGCTCGGCGCAACACTTCTCTCCGCTATCCGCAACGGACTTTTCTTTATTCCCTCCCTGCTGATTCTGTCCTCAATCAGAGGACTGGAAGGCATACAGGAAGCGCAGCCCGTGTCGCTGCTGCTGTCTGTGCCTGTCACGGCAGCCGTTGCAGCGGGCTTTTTCAAAAAACTGCCTAAGGACGACCTTCGCGAGGAAGCCTGACTAAACTGATAACATTTTTATTACGGGAGCAGCGTATGTATTATCTGATAAAAGAAACACTGACAGTAGTTAATAAGGAACAAATAAAAAATAAAGACGCGCAGTTTGTCGCCGTTCTTACCACAGCAGAATGGGAAACGGAGATGGACAGCTTCGACATGGTCATCGACATGGAGCCTGATTTTTCGGACATCCACACCACCAAAGCAGAGGTCAACTACGATTCTTTGACAGGAACCTTTTTTATTCCCGACAGGAATCATCTTTCCCTGAAAAGCAAAAAATTCGCCTTTGCCCTCGATGAAAAAGGTATTGTGTTCATAGATGACAGCGGCGCGGCGACAGCGATAATCGAGGCAGTCACCAAATGCAAAAAATGGAGAATGCCGAGTCTGGAGCGTTTTCTATACGACTTCCTCGAACAGATCGTCAAGCGCGACCGCGATTTGCTGGAGCGGTATGACGAAGAGCTGGACGCCATGGAAATAGCCATCGTGACCGAAAAGGACGAGCTTACTTCGGAGCGTGTGAATGAGATACGCAGCGAGATCCGGGATTTACGCGTTCACTACGAGCAGCTGATCGACTTCAGTCAAGAGCTGGAGGAAAACGAAAATAATTTCTTCAAGCATGACAACCTCCGCTATTTTCGCCTGTTTTCCAACCGCATTGACCGCCTGCGCGACACAACGGTCGCCATCAGCGACCACGCCGCGCAGCTCCGCGATATTTATCAGTCCCATCTCGACATCAAACAGAACCGCATTATGACGGTGCTGACCATCGTGACAACTATTTTTATGCCGCTCACCCTGATTGCGGGCTGGTACGGTATGAATTTCAAATACATGCCCGAACTGGAATCGGGCTGGGGTTATCCTATTACTATTATCGTCAGCATATTGATTGTCCTCGGAAGCCTGCTGTTTTTCAAGAAGAAAAAATGGCTGTAATCATATTCTGCATAACCGCCCTATTATTTGTACAAACTTGCATTAACGGACATATTGTGTTTTTTACGGCTCCGTATTATAATGATGGTATTCTATCAAATAACTATCGGAAAAGAGATGGTAAACATAGCTAAGAACGCATTCAAACGGTACACGCTCGGCGAGGAAATATTCAGCTCCGTCACCCACGGTGTGGGCAGTCTGCTTGCTATCGGCGGCACATCGGTTCTTCTCGTTCTCGCAGCAATCTACAGTGACGCATGGTCAGTGGTTGGCTGCGCGATATTCGGCGCCAGCCTGATTATCCTCTACTGCATGAGCACACTCTACCATGCAATTACCAACGCCAAGGCAAAGCGCTTTTTCAGGATAATGGACCATAACACGATTTTTCTTCTTATCGCGGGAACCTACACGCCCATTACCATTTCTATTCTGCGCGGCGCAATAGGCTGGGTACTGTTCGGCATCGTATGGGGCGCGGCAGTAATCGGCATCGTGCTCAACTCGATTAACCTGGAAAAATTCCGCAAGCCCTCGGTTGTGTGCTATATCGCAATGGGCTGGGTAATTATTTTCGCTATCCGTCCGCTTTTGCAGGTGATGAACGCATGGAGCCTTTGGCTGCTCGTGGGCGGCGGCGTGTTTTATACGGTCGGCGTGATTTTTTACGCCATCAAAAAAATAAAATACTTCCATTCCGTCTGGCATATTTTCACCGTCGCGGGAAGTGTTTGCCACTATTTTTCTATCTTAATTGCCGTCATCAACAGATAATTATTTTCAAAACAGCGCTGCGGTCGTGTTGACCGCAGCGCTGTTTGCTGTTAACTCGGATTATATAATCATTTCCATGCCGATTTTCTGCGGAACCAGCCCCATCTTCTCATAAAACCGCAGCGCCGACGTATTGCACGACCACACGTTCAGCGTCACATTGTAGAAGCCCTGCTCACGCGCGTAGGCAATGACATATTCATACAGTGCTTTTCCCACATGCTTGCCGCGCGCGGCGCTGTCTACACAGATATCGTCGATATACAGTGTTCGGATATCGGTCAGAACGGCGTTGTCCGTTACCTGCTTATGCACACAAAAGGCATGACCGATTGGAATATCATTATCATCCACACACACAAAGACAGGCGTCGTTTCGTCCTGCAAAATGGTTTTCAACTCTTCTCCGTTATATTTTGTGGCGGGTCCCTTAAAAATATCGGGTCTGCCCTGATGGTGAACCATGTCCACCTGTACAAGCAAATCCAAAATTTTGGGAATATCCTTTTCCGCAGCCCGTCTCACATAGTGATTCATGTTTGTTTTCTCCTTGTCTACAAAATCTGACATAATCCGCACCGCCGTCTGTGCTTTCTTATTGTTCCTATTTGTTTTATAGGCAATATCCTATCACAATATCGGCAAAATGTCAATCCTAATCATAAAACGCGGCAGGGCTGTCATTGACTTGACAGCCCCTCACGCAGCTTATAAATCAATTACCAATTCAACGGGACAGTGGTCGGAACCGAACACATCGGTGTGAATTGCCGCGGAAACCAGCTTATCATCAAGCGACTTCGAAGTGATAAAGTAGTCGATACGCCATCCCGCGTTCTTTTCGCGCGCCCTGAAACGGTAAGACCACCACGAATAGATGCCCTCCCGGTCGGGATAAAAATAGCGGAAGGTATCGGTGAAGCCGCTGTCCAGCAGCGCGGTCATTTTTGCGCGTTCCTCATCGGTGAAGCCCGCGTTTTTTCGGTTGGTTTTGGGATTCTTGAGGTCAATTTCCTTGTGGGCAACATTCAGGTCGCCGCAAAGGATAACAGGCTTTTGCGTGTCCAGTCCCTTCAAATAGGAGCGGAACGCGTCCTCCCAGGTCATGCGGTAATCAAGGCGGCGCAGCTCGTTCTGGGAGTTAGGCGTGTAGCAGGTCACAGCGAAAAAATCCTCAAACTCAGCGGTGATCACCCTGCCCTCATGGTCATGTTCCTCCTCGCCGATGCCGTACATCACGCGCAGGGGCTCCTGCTTACAGAACATCGCCGTGCCCGAATATCCCTTTTTTTCAGCGTAGTTCCAATATTGACAATACCCCGGCAGATCAAGCTGAATCTGTCCCGCCTGCAATTTACTCTCCTGAATACAAAAAATATCCGCGTCAATCGTCTTAAAAAAATCCTCAAACCCCTTGCCCACACAAGCGCGCAGTCCGTTGACATTCCATGAAATAAACTTTTTCATTGTCCTTCTCCCCTGTTACAAAGATGATTTTCCTTCATAAGTATAGCCGAAATCGGCATTTTCCGCAAGGGGGTTGAATAAGTTTTGTGTGGGTGATACTATGCTTGAATTGATTTCTCTGCTGGGACAGTATGTGTGCTTCTTCATCCTGCATGTCTGCGGGGCGGGACAGTTTCCGCGGCCGCTCTCTGAAAAGAAGGAGCGCGAGTACCTCCACCGCCTCAGAGAGGGCGACCAAAGCGCGCGCAATGTGCTCGTGGAACACAATCTGCGGCTGGTCGCGCACATTATCAAAAAATACTACGGCAAACAAAACGAGCAGGATGATTTGGTATCTATCGGCACCATCGGACTGATCAAGGCGATCGACACCTTTAACCCCGACAAAAATATCCGCCTCAGCTCCTACGCCAGCCGCTGCATTGAAAACGAGATTCTTATGCACTTCCGCGCCGGCAAAAAAACCGCGCAGGATATTTCGCTCAACGAAACGATCGATACCGATAAGGATGGCAATCCGCTGACGCTGCTTGACATCATGGCGGTGGACGATCACATTCTCGACGACCTCGACCGCAAGCTCAACACGCAAAAACTCGGCAAGTTCATCTGCGAAGAACTCACCGAGCGTGAAAAAACAATCATCGTGCTGCGTTACGGGCTGAACGGCAGCGAGCCGATGACGCAGAAAAACATCGCCAAGCTGCTGGGAATCAGCCGCTCCTATGTCAGCCGCATAGAAACCAAGGCGCTCAAACAGCTGCGCAAGCGCTTTGAAACCAGCAGCAACCTGTAGAATAACTCACATCAGCCCGCGCTCCTCCAGTGCCGCGACCGTATTGCATAATTCTTCAGGAGAAAAAAGGCAATTGAGCGCGGTCAGCATGGCGTTGGCGGAAAGATAGGTGGGCAGGTTCAGCTCTTTGAGCAGCGCCTGCCGCCGCACAGCGGCATTCTCGCCGCCGGCAAGCCCCAGCAAGCAAAGATCCGCCTTGGTAACGGGCTGCCGCTCGCGCGTCTCTTCGCCGAGCACGGTCGCCCCGCTTTGCCGGATGGCACGGATAATCACCTCGTCGGTGACGCCCTCCACGCCGAGCAGCCCCTCCTTGCTCCTGTGCGGCTTGCGCTTTTCCTTGCCGTCGATCTGGGGAATATAACAGTGTTTGATTTGCTCCGCGGGAACGACGCCACGGAGAAAATTGCGGATGACAAAGCCCGCTCCGTCGCTGTCGGTCAACACGAGAATACCCCTTTTAGCGGCAATTTGGCGAATCAGCGACTGCTTTTCCTTGTCGGAAAACACGCGGAAACCGCCTGTTTCTATTATCGGCGCATTCACGATGCCGCTGAGCTTGATTTTATCATACCGCCCCTCGACGATAATCGCTTCCTTCACCGTCAGCATCAGCGCTTGCCCTTCCTTGCGAGCAGCAAAAGCTGCGCGATCAGCTGCTCCAAAAACAGGCGCGGATTGACAGACATGGATTTCATTTTTAGGTCCGCTTCGCTCAGCGCATCCAGACAGCGGCGCAGCGCCTCCGTGCTGACGCTTTTGGTAGAGCGCCGTGCGCGGTCAAGTGTAAAGCTGCGGTTTTTATAGTCAAACTCCGCTGCAAGCGTTTTAAGAGCCACGCCGCTCTCGTCGGCAACGCGCACGCGGTAGGCGTCCGTGAAAGCGTTGGAGAGAACATAGAGCATCATAATCGGCTCTTCCTTCTGATAGAACAATAGGTCTAAAGTCTGAAAGGCGTCGTCTCCCCTGCCTGCCAGCACCTGGTCGGACAGACTGAATATTTTCGTTTCCAGCGTCTGCGCTACCAGTCGGTCAATGGCGTCCGTTTGGATTTCTTCGCCCTCGGTGTAAGCGCAAAGCTTATCCACCTCGTTTTTCAGACGTATCAAATCCTTGCCGCAAAGCTTTATCAGATAGGACGCGTTTAAGCGGGAAATCATTTTTCCCTGCTGATTCGCCCACTTGGCAATGTGCTTTTCAAGCTTTCCCTCATCAGGCTTCTCGAATTTGATGACGGAACCGTCCTTTTGCGCGCGCTTCTGAATCGCCTCCCACGCTTTGGCGTTACGCTTGGGAACGTAGGACGGCATGGATACGATCAGCACGGTTCCCTCCGCTTTCATCCGACAGATCGCTTTGAGCTTGTCCAACTCATCGGCGTTGAGCATATCCAGAAAAATATCGGTCACCAAAACGCAGTTGTACTCGCTCATAAACGGCACCACGCCGATGGCGGAGGCTAGCGTATCGAGATTGACCTCGCCGCTGAAGCGGTGAAAATTAAAATCGGAAGGCGATTTGCCCGCGACAGCCTCGGTCAGCCGTTCGGTGTAGTGCTTGATATACAGCTGCTCGCTGCCGCAGAGCACATACACAGGCGAAAAGGTGCGGGACTTGATTTGCTTTTTCAGTTCTGCTTCGGTAATCAGAGGCATTTTGTCCTCCTTTTAATAGTGTAAAAAGCAGGGCCCGGCGTTGACCGGACCCTCCGTCTTATCTTATTTTTTAAACAAAGGCAGCTCTTCAAGGAAAATGATGTCGTCGCGGTTCTTTGCGTCACCCTCTGCGAGCACACACGCCTTACCCACAACATTGACGCCGATTTTTTCCATCAGCTCCTCAAGCGCTGCAAGGCTTTCTCCCGTGGAAATCACGTCGTCCACAATCAGCACGCGCTTGCCCTTGAGGAACGCCGCGTCAACGTCGCCAAGATAAAGCTTCTGCACCTCGGAGGTGGTAATGGAGTTGACCGCCACCCCTACACAGTTGCGCATATACACCTTGATGCTCTTGCGGGCAATCACATATTCACGGCAGCCCTGACGCGCCATCTCGTAACAAAGCGGAATGCCCTTTGCCTCTGCGGACACAACAACGTCATGCTCAGGACAGCGCTTGAGCAGCTCGGCAGCCGCGCGCTCGGTGACCTCAACGTCGCCGAACATGATGAACGCGGCGATTTCCGTGGTATCATCGACCGGATATTTGATAAGGTCGCGGTCAACGCCCGCGATATTAATTTTATAGGTATCCATGGTACTGCCCTCCGTTACACCATTTGTCCTGCTAACTGCTTGCCGCCCAGAAGGTGGAAATGCAGGTGCATCACGCTCTGACAGCCGTGCTTGCCGCAGTTGTTGACAATGCGGTAACCATCCTTTAAGCCCAGCTTATCCGCAATGACAGGAACAGCCTCAAAGATGCGCGCAATCGCGCCGCTGTTGTCGGCAGTGATCTCATTGGCACAGGAAATATGCTGCTTGGGCACAACGAGAACATGGACGGGCGCCTGCGGCTCCAAATCGTAAAACGCGACGAGCACGTCGTCCTCATACACCTTTTTCGACGGAATCGCTCCGCTTACAATACCGCAAAATACACAATTATCCAATGTAGGTTTCTCCCCTTTAATACATAATATTCCGTTGCTATTGTACACCTTTTTGTGTAAAAGGTCAATAACCTTTTCCCTTTTCAGAGGGCTCTTTTACGTCTTTTTTCATTCTTTTGCGGATAAACCCGGGTATCAGCAGCATGGTGAACCAGTCGATTTCCCTGTGAAAATACACGTTGATTTCCGCCCCGATCATTAAACACACCATGCAGAAATAGGTAAAAATCATAGCGACCGCCAGCTGTGTCAAGCCCTTGTAGATGGAAAAACCGTTAAAGTCGGTCACATAAATCGAAATGCCGAACAGCAGCACATGCCAGGAAGCCGCGCAAAACAGCGCGCCCGGAAGCTGACAGCGAATGCCGTACTCCTTCCGCTTTTCACGGCGCAGGTTGGGAACGTTGCGATAGAGCAGCGCGAACAGGAACACCTGATACAAAAAAACGATCACATAGCGCAGGCTGTAAATCATCACCACATAGCCGGGCAGCTTGCCGAGGTACGGTTCAACCCGGCTGCTGAGCGCGGAACCGAGAAAAACAACGCCCACTGTTACGACGATTATCAGCATAAACACAAAGGTATAGAGCATAGAGCGCAGCCGCACAACAAACCAGTTGCGGCTCTCAAAGGTGTGCTGCACACGGTTGAGGCCGTTGGTGATGGCGTGCATGCCCTTGGACGCCGACCACAGCGTGGCAATCAGCGTAAGTACAGAAATGCCTGCCGCATCACTGTACATCTCATTCAGAGACTGCACCCACTTCATCAGCTCCGTTTCAGCGTAGGCAGCGCCCACCACACGGTTGACCGACCCCGACGGAATATGAAGTCCCTGCAGCAGCGACACCAAAAACATTACCAGCGGCACCACAGAGAGAATCAGGAAGAACGCCGACTGCCCCGCGATGGCGAAGATGTTGTCGCGGTCGATTTTTTTATAAAAGGGCTTAAAAAAGCGCCAAACTGCCCCAATAAAAGCAATCATGAAGCTTTACCGTCTTTGGCAGATTGCACATCATAAGAGGCACGGGTCAACGCCTTTTCGCTGAGGAAGCGTTCGAAGAACTTTGTCAGCTTCATCATTAATCCGGGGATAATAACCATTTTTCCCTTTTCAGCCTGCTTCAGGGCATATTCGGCGACATAATGCGGATCAAGCCCTCCGACGGAAAATTGAACGTTGGCTGCGTTGTTAAAGTTGGTATCAACAGGGCCCGGACAAAGAACGGATATTTTCACCTTGCTGTTTTTGCGCCGCAGCTCCTCGTGAATGGCCTCGGTGAGGCGCACAACGTAGTTCTTGGAGGCATAGTAACTTGAAAGCTTCGGTCCCGCGGAAAATCCCGCCATGGAACCGACATTGAGAATGGTGCCGCCGCCGCGCGCCGTCATATCCAGTAAAAACAGCTTGGTAAGAATATGAAGCGAGCACACATTGGTGTGAATCAGCTCCAGCTCACGCGAAAGAGGAACATCCTCAAACGCGCCGTAAGCCCCGAAGCCCGCATTGTTGATAAGCATATCGATGTTTTCTTCCTGCAAATGCTCATAGAGGTCAATCGCGTCCTGCTCGCGTGAAAGGTCGATGGTGATGACGCGCACATTCACATTGCTCAGCTCAGCCTTGAGCGCATTGAGCTTGTCGGTGCTTCTTGCGGCGATAATCAGATCCCAGCCGCGCGACGCCAGAATACGCGCCATCTCTCTGCCGATGCCCGAGCTTGCGCCCGTGATTAATGCTTTCATACAATCACTCCTTTTCAGCGGTCGCGCACAGCCAGCTTGTGCCGCTCTTGGTGTGGGTTCGAATGTTCTGATAGCCCGCGCGCAGCAGCATCTCGCGGATTTCCGCGCAGCTGACCGCCTCAATGTGCAGCCGCTCCTCTACCGCCTTCCAGCGGTCGGGATCCTCGGAGGTTTTCAGCATCTCAAACACCAGCAGCACCTTGCCGCCGCGTTTGAGCACACGGTAAAGCTCCATGAGGTCGTGCAGCTTATCGGGCCAAAAATAGTAGGTTTCCACAGCGGTAATCAAATCAAAGCTTTCACCCTCAAAGGGCAGCTCCGACACACTCGCCTGACGAATTTCCGCCTTGCCGCAAAGAACGTTTTTGTGGTTGAGCTTTGTGCTTTTCTTCACGCAGAGCGGCGAGTAATCGATGCCGTACACCTTTCCGCTTCCCACGCGGTCGCAGAGCTTGGATACGGTTCGTCCGCCGCCGCATCCCACGTCCAAAACGCGGAAACCGCTTTTTATCTCCATATAGGACAGCGCCCAGTCGGTCAGCTCGCTGTGCCCCCTGTTCATGGAACGGATCATCAGCTTGCCCCAAAAGCCTTCGGGCCTGCCCGCGTTTTCTACCAGTTTGCGGTACTTCATAGTGCTAATACTCCTTAATGTTGTAGGTTTTCATTATACACCAAGAAATCGGCGTTTTCAAGCAATCGACAGTAATTATTCAAAACTAAAGTAAAGAATTGAAAACCGACTTTTTTCGCCGTTAATATTGATTCCTAATTAAAAGTTGACATAGATTGGCGGGATTCAGACCGCAAAGATTGTCCGCATTTGATCAGGCTTCCGTGTAAGAGTCAATCAAATAGAACGCTTGCCCTTTAACGACATCCGGTGAAATACCGAATACCCTTTCCGCGTTTTTATGCATCACGTTTTCGTAAGCCTCGGTGCTGACCATGGTTTTGAATTCATTGAAATACTCCTGGCACAGCGAGCGCTGCCCTGCGCGGTTATAGAGCATATGCTGCTTGCCGTCGATGGGGTTATCGGTGCCGAACAGGATTTTCTCGCTGCCGCAGCGCTCGATCGCGCGGAGCGCGGAGGCAACAGGCACCCATGTGGTGTCGCCGTAAAGATTGGGCAGCTGAGAGATATACTCGATCGCCTTTTGGTTGCCGCTCTCCAGATCCATGTGTACAGCAATAAAGCGGACGTCGGGGTGCGCCTTGGCGGCGTTGTAAAGATGAGAGGTCATTGCCTGCTCAATATCCCCCGTATGCGCCGCAACGGGCAGTCCGAACCGCCGTGCCAGCTCATAAACAGGCTCTGTGCGCGGATCGTCCGGAGCGACCTCGGAGCGGTAAGGGTGGATCTTGATGCCGTAGATATATTGCCTGTTCTTTTCTATAAAGCGGCTGAATCCAAAGCAACGCGCCGAGCTTGTCCGGATGGCGCTTGACAGCGCGTACTGTCTTGCGGCACACGCACATAGTGGTCTTGCGCAGCGGCCAAGGCAGGTGCTTGCCCTTCTCGTAATACTCGGTGCTCTCAATACTGCTGACGAGGGAAAAGTCTACGCCGTACTGCTCCATCGACCACAGCACCTTGCGCACGTTGAGGTTGAGCACCCACAAATTGCCGATGTGTGCGTGGGAATCAATGACCATCTTCAATAAATCCTCTTATCTCATCGAGCCTTGACATTGCGAGCTGTCTGCCAAGGTCGTAGGTTTGCTGTATTTTTTCGCGCTGATGTTCGATTCTGCCGATAGTGAGCGGCGCGTCGGGACAAAGGACGAGCGCCTTGCCCGCCTTTTCCTGCGCGAACACATAATCGCGCTGCGCGTTATACATCACATGACGGTTCCTGACCGCCTCCAGCATATGGGGATACTTTCTCAGGCTGTGCCTGAACAAAAGCATATTGGCGGGCTCCTTCACATAGTCGCGCGGACGGGTCAGCACCACCATGTTGCGCGGACAAATTGTTTCAGCGAAAGCCAGCGGAATGGAATCCGCTACGCCGCCGTCAAGATATTTGCCGCCGCCGACCTCGACAATACGCGAAACAAGCGGCATGGAAGCCGAGGCGCGAATCCACTCGTAGCAATCGTCCTCCACTCTGTCAATTCGCTGATAGTGCGGCTTGCCTGTTTCCACGTCCGTGCAGACAACGTAGAACGCCATGGGATTATTCGCAAATGCATTTACGGCAAAGGGGTCAAGCTTTTCGGGAATAGCATGGTAACAGAATTCGGCGCCAAAGATATCTCCCGTTTTTACCAGTGAGCGAAAGGAGCAATATTTTGGCTCGCGGCAGTAGCGTAAATTGTAGCGCAGCGCACGGCCGGGTTGATTGGATTTATAATTGCAGCCAAAAGCCGCGCCTGCCGATACGCCGACAAGAGCGGGAAAGGCAAAGCCGTTTTCCATGAGGACGTCAATTATTCCTGCGGAAAAAATGCCGCGCATGGCGCCGCCCTCCAGCACCAATCCCGTTTTTATGTTAAATGTTTGCATCATCTATGTTATCATCTCTTACTGTATTTTACTGTATTATTCTTTCACCTGCGGGGCGTTAGAACGGCCGTCCAGATGCATTCTGATCTGCTCATATGTCACGCCGTATTTTCTGGCGATGTCCTTGGCGTAGCTCACGCCCTGCGGCGGCGCCACCGCCACCTTGAAGCTGCGCTCTCCGCGCTGTACCCCGGTGATCAGGCTCTCGGCACGGCTGGTGCCCTCAACGGCGTTCAGCTCCCCGAGGCTGCGCGCCAGCTCGTGCATATGGGTATTGAAGATACACCGCACACCCAGATAGCGCATTGCTTTCACCACATCCTTCGCGATAAACAGACCCTCCGCTACGCTGGTGGTGGCAAGGCTCTCATTGAGCAGCATAAAGCTGCGGGAAGTCGCTGTGTCAAAAATCTCCGCAAGACGCTTGCTCTCCTCGCCCAGTCTGCCCAGGTCAACGGTGTCGTTTTCGTCGGCGGGAAAGTGGGTGAACATATTGTCGCAGGGACTGATTACGGCGCTCGCCGCTGGCACGTACACGCCCCACTGCGCCATCATCATCGCCAGACCGACTGCCTGCGTAAAAATCGTTTTGCCGCCGCGGTTCGGACCTGTGAGAATATAGATACGGCGCTCGTTGTCAAACGCAATGTCATTGGTGATAATGTTAATCGAATCGCCGTTGACTTTATTTATTGCGAGTTTTAAATTATATATTTCCTGAAAAGAACAATTCCGATCGTCGGGCAGCAAAATTTCCGCCTTGCACAGCGGCATACCCGTCGCGGTGATCTTGTCGATCAGCTCCGCCCAGCGCACATAGAACAGGATTTCAGGCATGAGATTGATCAGCATATAGCCGCTGACATCCACGTATTTTTTCAGCGTCGACTTAATGTCGTCACATGTTTTTTTCATGATGTTGGAAACCGGCTTGGTGAGAGCATTCGATAAGGTGTCATTTCCCGTTGCCGTACTTTCCTCAATGTGGACATCATTGGAAACCGCGCTTTTTTGATAAGACACAAGTTTAATCTCTGCCGTGGAGGGATTGGCAGGGTGAAACTGCTTCATGCCGCTTACGTCAGTGCCTTCGTGTAAGCCGTCCTGCTTATTGGTGAAATGCATAAACCGCTTCATCAAGCCGGCGTCGGTAAAATAGGTATCGTTCAGCGAGAGCACCCCCGCTGATTTTGGCCGCAGCATACCGTCGAGATTCACGCCGATGGTGATACTTTTCAAACGGCGCGCCTGCTCCATGGTTTCATCAATATCCGTCTTCAACAGCGGAAAGCCCGATTCGCGATCGATATCAGTGACGATTTTCAAAAGCGTGCGCATACCCTCGGAACGGATGTCCAGCTCCTCCAGCGTCTTTTTGATCAACGTAATACAACTCACATACTCGTCAATTTCACGCAGGCGGTTCACCAGCGACCAAAGCGAGGGACCCTCCTGATCCTTTTGAAAGCGCGCCACATCCTTCAGGTCGGAAAGACGCGCTACCAATTCCTCCATCACTTCGCGCAGCTTGGGAAAGCGGTAGAAATCCTCAAACACATCACAACGGTAGCGGATAACGGCGGGATCGTCGGTGACGCGCGTCATCAGGTTGCGCAGATGGCCGCGCTCGTTGCGCGATTCGGTGAGGTTGTCCAGAAGGAAATCGATGGAGAGATCGTTGATTGCTTCTTCTGTGAGTCGGTTCTCAACATATTCGCTGCTCAACGGATGAAGTAAGCTGAATTCCTGCATGTTATTCCTCCATAAAAAACCGGTAGATTCTCTGTTTATAGTCAGGCGCTTCGTCAAACACACAGTGCCCGTACTCTTTTCCGTATAAAAAACAGTCACAGCCCAGTTTTTCTGCTATTTCAAACGACGCCTGCGCAGTAAGCACCCGGTCACGAATTGCGCCGATCACAAGGGTGGGACAGCGGATGGCGTCCAGACTGTCGTAAACGTCCAGTGTGTCACAGGAGCGACCGAGCGTAATAAAGCGTCTAAAATCCTCCGCAGTGACGTTCTGATGGGCAATACGGATAAACTCGCCGAATTTTTCCGCGAAGCTTTTTCCGTAGAGCACATCGATAAACAAATCGCAAAAGCTTTCAATATCTCCCTGCTCCGCGCACGCGACCCACTTTTTCATCACCGCGTCGGCAGTCGGATTAAGCCGTGCGCAGGTGGAGGCAAGCAGCAGTTTATTTACCAATTCCGGGTACCGCGCGGCAATATATTGCGCCATCATGCCGCCCTGAGAGGCACCGAACAGGCAGGCGTTCCGAATTCCCAACACCTGCATCGCCTCGGCGGTGTCCTCTGAAAGCTGTTGTATCGTATAATTCTCGTTTAGAAATTTAGTCCGTTCAAAGCAGTAGACCGTAAACTCTTTCGCAAACAAGCGGTACGCCGAGGCAACTCCCTCAGCGGAATCCGAAACGCGTTTCACACTCAGGCCGGGCAGCATCACAAGCGCCTTATCCCCCGTTCCGAAGGTGAAATAATCCATCTCATTGTGTTTTAATTGTACGGTCGCGCGGTTGACAGCGGTTACCACAGCTTCACCTTCTCTCCTTCAGTTTCGGTCGGAGCGCCTTAAACCGCTCCTTGTCCGCATCGCCGACGCGGTAGGAATCGCAAATCTTCTGAATCGCCTTGCCGTTAATGCAGTAGCGCAGGGTGTTATCCGTGTTCATCCATGCCCATATCCGCTGCGGAAAAAACACCGCCAGCTCGGCGATCAGCCACGCCTGCGCCATTTGCACATAGTAGGCGTCATCATCCTTCATCAGCGACAAAATGGGATCGAGCCGTTCCTCCTGTCTGCAAAGCTTGGAGATCCACATCACATAGCCCCAGCGGCGCACAAACGGGTCTCCGTTCTGCACATAGCCGTGCGCATAGCGCATGGCTGTTTCAAAATCCAAATCCGATACGAAATCAATCAACTGGTCGGTGTGCCACCAATCGGAAAAAAGCAGGTTGCTGTCAATAAATGCCGCCCGTTCCCTGACGTCCCGTATTTGCCGCAGGGTAGTATGAAAGTAGATGCGGTGAAACTGCTGCTCACGGAGCACGATACCGCGTAAACAGCTCACATCGTAACCCTCGCGGACATAGCGCCTGATCAGCGCGTCCACATCCTTTGTTTTATAGTGAGCGGGAAGAGAGTCCAAATCCCGCCGGATCATCTCTGTCGTTGCCTCTGTCATATTATATGGCTCCTGTTACTCAGCTTTCCTCAGTTTCAAAGGGATATTTTCTGCGGCGGTCTCTGTGCGTGGTGTAGTAAGCTTTTTTGTCGGCATACATCGCCATATCAGCGCGTCTGAACACCGTATTGTAATCGGGGTCGCTCTCCGCGTCAAAAACGGCAAAGCCCTTGGAAATAGAAAGCGGAACGCCATACGGCCTTTCTGTTTGATTGAGCGCCTCCAGTTCCGTGTCAAAATCACGGAACAGCTCCTGCAATAAGATTTCGTCAGACAGCTTCAAAACAGCAATAAACTCGTCACCGCCGATACGGTAAAGGTTTTCCGTACCGAACAGCTTTTTCAGCAGCCCGGCGGCATCGATAATAGCGGCGTCTCCGCACTCGTGACCGTGGCTGTCGTTGATGCTTTTCAAACCGTTCATATCAAAAATCGCCACGGCAAATTCTATTTTTTTCTCACGAATCGGATCTTCCATCAGCTTCAGAGCATTCAGATAGGCTGTCTTATTGCCGACGCCTGTCATAGAATCGAGGTACGCCTGTCGATGCGCCAGTTCAATATGCTCGCGGAGCGCGTTCTGCATAGACAGAATCTTTGCCCCGAGTGCGTCAATCTCCTCACCGTTTTTGGGCACAGCTGTTTCCGCCAGGGGTTTTCTTTCGTTTGGCGATATCTCGCCGACATTCTCAACCTCCTGCATCAGCTCGTCAACCCTTACCGCCAGCTGATTCAACTGACCGTAGAGAATACGATAGCGCCGGCGGTTGCGTCTGGTCAGCATGACCGCAGATATGCCGCCGATCAGCAGGGACACCGCGCCGAAAAACACAACGGTAATCCGCAGGCTCATCACCTGCCTGTCGTACCAATCCGCGCTGAAATCCACGGCGACAATGCCGCCCACCTCGCCTTTTGAGGTAAAAACGGGACTGTAGGCGCTGTAAAAGGAGCCCCAGCTGTCGTTATACGGCTTTGTATCCACAGCAGAAACGCCGCCTGCCGCCTTCACCAGCGCCTCTGTCTTGACAACCGGCTCGCCGAACACGCCCGGATCCTTGACAGTCGGATCAATGGAAAACACAAAACGTCCGTCCTGTGTTTCACGGATGCAATAGATATATTTCAAATCGATGTTATCCTGAAAATAAGTCAGCGTTCTCATCGACTGACGGTAGCCCTCGCTCTCGCTGTCGTCCTTGGTAAGCTTTGAAAGAGTGTCGCCGTCGAGCATATCCGCCGCCGTTTTCGAGATATCCAACATGCGGTTTTGGATAAGGGAAGTGAGCATGGAACCGGTCTGATGCGTCAAAACAACGCCGAGCGCCACAACAAGAACCAAAAGCGCCGACGTAATAAAATACGGCAAACCGCTATTTCTGATTTTGGAAAACAAATTCATATTACAGACCTCCCGTCTGTATGCGGTGCTGTTTGACATTTGCGAAAAACAGATACAAAGACCCCGACAATAGACAACGCGAACAACGTGTCTGCTGTCGTTTTGAAAAACGGTTTTCAATCTATGGAAATCCCGATCAGCGGAAATTGCCGACGTATTTATTCCGACAATATTTTTTATTCCAACAGTATTGTACCATCTAATTCATCTCAATGCAATAGCTCATTCATAAATTATCAGCGGACTTACGGCGCGCAGATTTGGGCACATTTCTGTCCCGTTAGGCAACACCCGGATTATGGAGCGACGGTACGATAATTAGATCGATAATGAACCTTACAATGTATCCGACCGGAATCTGAACTAAACATGTTAGCTTCACAATACTAAAAACAGCCGCTATGGATGTGTTTTGTTCATCCATAGCGGCATATGTTTATTCGTTGTTCTGTCCGCGCAAAAGCGAGATATTGCCCAGCCTGATGCTGCCCCACAGGCGATTCCACGGGCGCTTGCCCGTTTCCGCCGCGTGACGGCGGAACACCAGACCTGCCGCGTCCTCGATGTCCTCATAGGCTACCTGCTCATTCTTCTTGTTGAAGAAAACATAGCGGGTAAAATACCTGCCGCGCGTTATTTTGGAAATATCAAAGGTAAACTGCTGCGTGTGCGTTTCTCCCTTTTTGCCGCTGTAGAAATCCTCTATCAGGTAAGAAGTGATCGGAATGCGGCGGGCGTCCAGCACCTCCACGCGCAGGGAAAGCGAGGGGATATCCGCGAGGTTCTCCCAGCTCAACTCCAAATTAAGCGGCTCGCCGTCAAAAAAGAGGTTGGTCGTTCTGCCGATGTATTTCGCCTTGGTGAGGTTGAGGTCGTGCCGCCTGACGGGGTTTTTCAACCGTTCACTCAGCTCACCAGTGTACTCGAAGGAGAAGAACTCGTCGTTCTCGCCGCCCATATACAGCTTGATTGCCTCGTCCACATCGCCGTCATATACCTTTTGACCGTGGTCAAGCACAATGCAGCGGTTGCATAGATCCTGAATGGTTCCCATATTGTGCGACACATACAGCACCGTGCGGTTCTCGTCAACCGCCAGCTCGCGCATTTTGCTGATGCACTTCTTCTGAAACTTCATGTCGCCGACCGCAAGCACCTCGTCCATAATCATGATTTCCGCGTCGAGGTGAGAGGCAACGGCAAACGCCAGCTTGACAAACATACCGGAAGAGTAGCGCTTGACAGGCGTGTCAATGAATTTTTCACACTCGGAGAACTCGATAATGCGGTCAATTTTGCTGTCAACCTCCGCGCGTGTCATGCCGAGAATAGCGCCGTTGAGATAGATATTCTCCCTGCCGGTCAGCTCGGGATGAAAGCCCGTGCCTACCTCAAGCATACTGGCAATTCTGCCGCGGAAGGCGATACTGCCGTCCGTGGGCGAGGTGATGCGCGACAACAGCTTGAGCAGCGTGGATTTTCCCGCGCCGTTGGAGCCGATGATGCCTACGCGCTCGCCGCGGAAGATTTCGAGATTCACGTCGTTCACAGCCAGAAAAGTGTCGCCGTCCGCCACCTCGCGCGCGCCGATGCGGCGGTTGGGATCTTCCTTGCCGCGCTTTTTGGCGACCCAGCTTTGTAAATCGTGGCGCAGGGTTCCCGAACCGATCACGCCGAGCCTGTACTCTTTTTTAAGATGTTCCGTTTTGATAACACAATTCTTATCCATAAATCATACCGTATCGATAAAGTTCTTTTCAACCTTGTTAAATACCACCAGACCGAGCATTACCACCACAACGGTAACGCCCATACTGATCAGCCAGTAAAACCACTCAAAGGAGCCGCAGCCCAGGAAAGCGTGGCGGTAGCTTTCAATAATCGGCGCCACGGGATTCAGCATAAACAAGCTTTTCAGCCAGTCGGGCAGATGCGAAGCGGCAATGCGCGAAACGGGATATACCACGGGCGTGATGTACATCCACAGAGAGACGCCGAAGCTGACGAGAATGTTGAGGTCGCGGTACTTGGTGGTAATGGAGGAGATGATCAGTCCCACACCCATACCGAGAAGCGCCGTCTGGAGTATCATCAGAGGCACAAACAGCAGCGTCAGGTTGGGATGTACCACATCGGTAGTCAGGGCATAAAAAATTACCAGTCCCACAAATACCGTTACCTGGATCAGGTAGTTGAGAAAATGGTAGATGATGTCGGAAATCGGAATGGCCAGCCGCGGAAAATAGACTTTACCAAACAATCTCGCATTAGAGAGAAAGGTTGACGAGCCCTTATTGAGACAGCTTGAGAAAAAGCCCCAGAGCACGTTGCCCGACATATAAAACAAAAACTGCGGCATACCGTCGGTAGAAATGCCCGCAATCACGCCGAAAATGACCGTAAACACCGTGGTGGAAAGCAGAGGATTAATTAAAATCCAGAGCGGACCCAACACCGTCTGCTTGTAGGAAACGGAAATGTTGCGCTTTACATACAGCAAAATCAGGTCGCGGTAATGAATCAGCTCGCTGAAATTCAGGTGATACCACTTGCTCTTCGCATAAATATAGGTAATTCTTTCGTTTTTCATGGTTTCACTTCCAAACAGTATTCCGCAGTACATTCTATCATAATTCAGGGTAAGTGTCAACAAAAGCAAGGATTAACCTTGACTTTTTCGGCGAAGAAGTGGTAGAATAGTAGGCAACAATATACATTGGAGGTTATGAAATGCAAACAACCAAAAAAATAATCTGCGCTGCTCTCGCGCTGATGCTGGTTCTGTCCTGCGCCGTACTGGTCGGCTGCGACACCAAAAAGGAAGTCAAGGGCATTACCACAGCGAGCAAGCAGGCGTCTGAAACGGCATCCGAAACACCGGTCGCCGAAGAAACCGTAATTGCACCCGAAGAACCGTCAGAACCGGCATATACAATGCCTCGAGCTGGACGACACCTATGCCCCCATCACCGTGCAGAATTTCCTTAACCTGGTAAACGAGGGCTTCTACGACGGGCTTACCTTCCACCGCGTTATCTCGGGCTTCATGATTCAGGGCGGCGATCCTCTTGGCAACGGCACGGGCGGCAGCGACAAAAACATCAAGGGCGAATTTGCCGCCAACGGCGTACAAAACGACATGAAGCATGTGCGCGGCGTTATTTCCATGGCGCGTTCCAACGATCCGGACAGCGCCAGCTCGCAGTTCTTCATCATGCACCAGGACGCTTCTCACCTCGACGGCAGTTATGCGGCGTTCGGTCATGTAACCGAGGGCATGGACGTGGTCGACAAGATCGCTACCTCCGTTCAGGTTGAGGACAGCAACGGCACCGTGCTGAAGGCGAATCAGCCGGTTATCAACTCCATCAAAATCATTGAGTAAGTATCTTAACGAAACAAGGCACTCTGACAAAGAGCGCCTTGTTTTTTTATTCTATTGATATTGTAGATAATCAGAATTTCATGGTGAGCGAGATTCTTTTCTTCTCCGGGTCAACGGAAAGAATTTTTACGTTGACAATATCGCCGACCTTGAGTACGTCGGAGGGGTGCTTGATGTACCTGTCACAGATTTGCGAGATATGCACCAAGCCGTCCTGATGGACGCCGATATCAACGAACGCACCGAAATCAATCACGTTGCGCACCGTACCCTTCAGCTCCATCCCCTCTTTCAAATCCTTCATGTCCAACACGTCGCTGCGCAGCATGGGAGCGGGCATTTCATCACGGGGGTCCCGTCCGGGCTTGCTCAGCTCCTTGACAATATCTTCCAATGTAGGCAGTCCCACGCCGATTTTTTCGGCGAGCGATTTGGCGCCCGCTGCTTTCACACGCTGGGGCAGATCGGCAAATTTCGCTTCTTTTATTTCCTTATCGGAATAATTAGTGAGAAGGAGCAGTTCCTTGGCGCTCTTGTAGCTTTCAGGGTGAACGCCTGTGTTGTCAAGCGGATTGCGGCTCTCGGGTACGCGAAGGAAGCCCGCACATTGTTCAAATGCCTTGGGACCCAGCTTCGGGACTTTTTTTAATTCCGCACGGGAATGAAACGCTCCGTTTTCTTCACGATAAGCGACGATGTTCTTGCAAACGGTGGCGTTAAGTCCCGATACACGCGCCAGAAGCGCGGGTGAAGCGGTATTCAAGTCAGCGCCGACGGAATTAACGCAGTCCTCTACAACGCCGTCCAGCGTTTCTCCGAGGCGTTTTTGCGGCATGTCGTGCTGGTACTGCCCCACACCGATCGCCTTTGGCTCGATTTTCACCAGCTCCGCCAGCGGATCCTGCAAACGGCGCGCGATTGAAACCGCGCTGCGCAGGGTCAGATCCAGTTCAGGCAGTTCCGCGGCGGCAAGCTTCGAAGCGGAATACACGGAAGCGCCCGCCTCGCTGACCACCATGTAATACACCTTGCGGTCAAGCTCTTTGAGCAGGTCGGCGGTGAACATCTCGGTTTCCTTGCTCGCGGTACCGTTGCCGATGGAAATGATATCGACGTGGTGCTTGTTGATCAGGCGCAGAAGCGTCTGCTTGGATTCCGCGATTTTCCGCTCGGAATGGGTGGGATAAATAACAGCGGTGTCCAGCACCTTGCCGGTTTCGTCCACAACCGCAACCTTGCAGCCCGTCCGGTAACCGGGGTCAAGGCCGAGAACGGTTTTACCCTTTACGGGAGGCTGCATGAGGAGCTGTTTGAGGTTGGTAGCAAACACCTTCATGGCGCTCTCCGCGGCAGCGTCTGTCAGCTCGTTGCGGATCTCACGCTCAAGAGAGGGAAAAATCAGTCGGTTATAGGCGTCCTCCCCTGCTGCGCGGAGAATATCACTGCAAAGGGGATTGACGCCCTTATCCAGCAGTCTGTTAATAACGTGCAGGGGCTCCTGTTCGTCTACAGCCAGCCCCACCTTGAGGTAGCCCTCTTTTTCACCGCGGTTGACGGCAAGAATGCGATGTCCCGCCATTTTTTTCACCGGTTCGTTATATTCATAGTACATGGAATAGACGCTGTCCTTGTCCGCGTCAGCAGCCGTTGTTTTCATTTCGCCGCTTTTCTGTGCGATGGTGCGCAGACGCTTGCGGATTTCGGCACTGTCGGAAACCTGCTCCGCAATGATATCCATAGCGCCCTGAATGGCTTCTGCGGTCGTTTTGACGCCTTTTTCCTCATCGACAAAGGCGAGCGCGCAGCTTTCGGGCGAAAATCCCTTTTTCTGCTTGATGATCTCCAACGCCAAGGGTTCCAGGCCGCGCTCCTTTGCGACACTCGCGCGCGTTTTACGCTTGGGACGGAACGGGCGGTAAATGTCTTCCAGCTCACTGAGCGTTTGCGCCTTATCAAGCGAAGCGCTTACCTCATCGCTCAGCTTCTCCTGCGCATCAATCAATCCGCGGATTTCCTCTCTGCGCTTATCAAGCGAGCGCAGATATTCCAGCTTCTCGCTGAACGCGCGGATCAGTTGGTCGTCCATAGAGCCGTGCATCTCCTTGCGGTAGCGCGCGATAAACGGAATGGTATTGCCGTCGTCGAGCAGAGCGATAATGTTAGCGGCATATTCCTCTTTGATGTCAAATTCCTGTGCTAATACTTTTGCATAATCCATATTGTTACCTCGAAGATTTGATATCACCCCTCGCCCACTGTGCGCTGGGGGTGTAATGTGATACTATTGCTGCAGCAAACCGAGCTTTTGCTTCCATTGCAGGATCCGCTTAACGGATGCGTCAATCTGCTCCTCGGTGATTTTTCCGCTTTTGACCGCAGCCAACACGGCGGGATATTGTACATCCACATCGGAACAGCAGAGCAAATCGTTACCGCACTGAATCGCTTCCACCGCAGCCGTATCGGCGGTGAGATATTTTGCAATGGCATCCATTGCCAGGTCATCGGTCATGATAACGCCTTCAAAGCCCAACTCGCTGCGTAAGATCTCATGCGCCTTCGGAGAGAGCGAGGCGGGAAGCTTATCGTCCATGCAGGTAACGATATTATGCGCGACAAGAACGCAGTCCGCTCCTGCCTGAATACCTGCCGTAAAGGGAAGAAAATCCGTCGTTTGAAAATCCTCATAAGAACGACTGTCGTAAGATAAATCCTCATGCGTGTCCGTATTGTTGCCGTAGCCGGGAAAATGCTTGAGAACGGTGCCCAGGTGCTTCTCCTTACAGATGGTGACGGTTTTGGTGACAAAGGTGCTGACCTCGTCGACGTCGCCGCTGAAGGAACGGCTGTAGATAAAACTGTCGGAATTAGAGGTAACGTCACAGACGGGCGCCATGTTGACATTGATGCCGAGAGAGAGCAGCAGCTGCGCTTTTTCGTTCTCGGTTGCGTCCACAGCATCCCAACCGCCGTTCTGAAATACCTCCTTCGGCGAGGGAAATGCCTCGCTGTAGAGATTTGGATTATCGCTGATGCGAACGACGTCGCCGCCCTCCTCGTCGACACCGATCAAAAGCGGCAGCTTCGGGGACGCCTGCTGATAGGACTGAATATTTTGAACGACCTCTTCCTTTGTTTTATCCGTAAAATCACGGCCAAACAGGATATAACCGCCCAAGTAGTACTTCGCAACCCACTCCGTAGCGTTAACATCGGGACATCGAACGTAGAACATCTGCCCAACCTTTTCCTCCAGGGACATTCCGCTGATGATTTGGTCAAGCGCGTCCGCCTTTGGCGCCTCCGTCGGCTGCGTGCTGACAGAAGCGACCGTTTCGGCGGTTTCAGACGAAGAGTTCTGTCCGCCGCGGCAGGCAGCCAATGAAAAGAGCACGGTGAGCGACAGCACCAGCGCTGCACCGCGTTTGAATCGGAACATAATCATACCTCACTTAATAAAGAATTCACTTTATTGTACTATTTCAGAGCTGATTTGTAAAGTGAAACATGAAGAAAAAAGACACGCTGCAAAAAACAGCGTGCCGTAAAGGATTATTGCAAAATGCGCGCGAGAACCTCCTCGCGGCCGATGTTGAGAACCAGAGAGAACTCCTCACATATCATCTTCTCCGCAAAGAACCAGGAGTGCTCGTTTTCGATCATGGATCCGATCGGCGCCTTTGTGATCGCGGTGAAGCTGTTCGGCGAAACCGAGTTCTGGTTCTCGATGATCAAGATCTTCCTGATCCTCGCGCTCATCGTCACGTCGATCATCATGGTGGTGGCCGGCTATAGATACGGTGCCACGACGCTGCCTGGCT
>ONEN01000041.1 GCA_900316815.1 uncultured Eubacteriales bacterium
CCGTCACCGTCGCAACTTCCTCCGCGTCGCCGTCGGCGTATTGCGGGCGGCAGCAGGCGGAAATATCCGAGCGGCTGCGCGTCTTGATCTGAAAATCGTCGCACTCAATGCCGCCGTTGTTCGCGCCGACGCTCAGGATCGTGTCGTCAAACACCTTCAGCACCATCTCCACATGGTCAAAGGTTTTGTAGCCGAGGGTGTTCAGCGGATAAACCGAGGTCGTGCTGCCGCTCCATGAGAAAATCACGAGGTCGCCCGGGCGTACCTCGGACGGCTTGTGCAGCTGCCCCGCCTTGTGGAAGTTATACGCGAGGGAGCCGCAGTCCGCGACCTTGCCGCCGGGGATCAGATCGAGCGCCCCCAGCTTGTGGAACAGGTAGAACATGCCCGCACAGCAGCAGGCTACGGCGTTGACGTCGGTATCAAACCATGATGTCGCAGTGATCGGGGTCCTCATCCTTGCCGACGAGATTCCGCGCGCCGCTCATCGCCTGCGCCGCTGTCAGACCATCGGGAGCCGGCTTGCTTTCGCCGTCCCAGCCGTTGAAGCCGCCTGCCTTGATGACGGTCGGATAATCCCTGTAGCAGCGGTTCTTGTCGATCACGCCGACGCCGTCAATACTGTTGGACTCGATCACATTCGTTTCGCCGCCGTACTGCCACATGCCGAGGTTGTCGCCCGTATAGCCACAGGAGTGCGCCCAGTGCGCGAACCACATGTCATATTTTTTGACGACCTCCTGCGAGATATAGTTTTCTATCTCCTCAAAGCCCGTGTAGAGCATGGGGAAATAGCCCGCCTTGCTGATACCTTCGAGGAATATGCGGCACACGCGGTCAACGTTCTGATAATTCCAGCCGCCGTGCCGCTGATGGTAGCCGTCCGCGTCCTCCATATCGAGGGCGACGGGCAGTGTCGGGCGTTTACCCTTCAGGAGCCGCAGAACGTGCTCCAGCTCGCTTTTAGCGCTCGCCTCGGAACAGGCGTAGGAATAGAAGTACGCGCCCCACGGCATGTTTGCCGCCTCGGCTTTGCGGACATTTTCCTCCCAGAAGGTGTCGTCCTGCTCGGAAATATTCTCACCGAAGCCGCAGCGGATCATGACGAAATCATAACCCGCCGCCTTGATTTTCCCGAAATCGACCTTGCCGTTGTTGGAGGAAACGTCCACGCCCTTTTTGTCTTTTACGTTCATGGTTTGTCCTCCCCGTCCCTGTAATGCTTGCCGTCTGCCTTGCTCTCCACCTTGTCCTTCATGCTCTTGACCACATCGACGAGAAACCGCGGCAGCGGAATATTTAACTCGCCGAGGTTTTCCAGTATGGAGAGAAGCTCGTTGATGATCAGCCAGATCGTGATGATCATGCCGAAGCAATAGTTGATTTGCAGGTGGATACCGATGTGCACCAGCGCCGAGGTGATCAGATAATCCACCACCATACCCACCGCCACGAGCGCGAGATATGCCGCCTTTTTGACGATGCCGAGCACGCCTGTGCGGCTGCTGAGCGTCTTGGTGTACGCCGCGCCCGCCATACCCGTCACATAGTCGATCAGCATGACCGCGACAAGCACCGCCAGCGGAACCAGCAGCACGTTGAAATATGCCGCGAGCGCGCCGATCACGCCCGCGAACAGTACATGAATAAAGTCTTTCATTTTCTTACCTTCCTTTCGGATTTTAATGCAAAAGCAACTTGTCAAGAAAAGCTTCAATGCGGGGAGCGAATAATTGATGGCCGTTTTCGTCGGGGTGGGTGCTGTGTCCGTTATCCCTCGTGTACATCGCTTGTCTGAACGCCGGTTCCCAAGGGCGCAGGTTGCTCTCGTAATAGAGATCAAGGAACGGAATGCCCCGATTTTGGCATATCTCCTTGAGCATATCGACATATATATTCGCCATAACATCGTATAAATTGTCGATGGTGGTGTTGATACAGCCCGCGAGCGTATCCGTGCCGGTATCGTTGACCGTTCCTACGTTATCTTCTTTAACGAAGGTGTTATAGCTTTCGCCGTAAAAAGCCGTTGCAACGTATAAATATTTCGCGTTTTCGGGAGCTTTTATGATGCCTTTAAATTCGTAAGAAGTGCCATCGTTGTTAGCAGGATTAAGCCTTTTTACATAAACAATAGAGCTATTATCACCGTTGCCATCTTTGAATACGAAGAATGCTCTATCATACTTCATTCTAGTTTTGATATAATACGACCTATCTGCCCTTACTGAAATGGCGTTGGTAACGGCATATTTCCCACCACCGGGGTTGGTCGATTCAACGTCGACAATCTCGCCATGTTTATTGATAGTCTTATACGGAATCCACGATATTCGGGCTGCTTCCGCTGCGGCTGCTTCGGCGCCCTCCTCGGTATCGGGAAATGTAACGGGAGCGGTGCTTTGCGTTAAGCAATCGCCGAAAATATACGGCGCGTCGTTGAACGAGCCGAAGATCGTCACAACGTCGCTGTCTGTCGGCACGCTGCCGATGCGCTGATAAAAAGCTTCGTTCACATCCTGCTTTCTTTTATACCCGGTGCCTGACTTGCCCATATTGACAGCCTCAATGCCTGTCTGTTCGGCAATGTATTCCAAATACTTCTTGCTTGCGCTGCCGTTCACCTCGGTGATACTGTCTCCGACGGCACACCACTTTTTACCGAGCCATTTCCTTTTTCTTCGGTACTCTGCCTTGTAAAGGCGGGGCGTGTACGCGCTGCCGAATACACTGACGACTATTTTCTTCGCGTTGGCGGGGACTTGAACGGTAACGTTTTCAAACAGCTCGTGCGTTTCCGTTGAGGTTCCCCTCGCTCCGCCGATCAAGTGATCCGACGTGAATCCGCCGTTGGTCACAGAGCTGTCAAAGCTGATGTTGTCATCGAAAAAGGAATAATAATAGTTGGTTTTAAACGGTCTCGCCGTTATCTTGACAGTTTCACCGCCGGTGACATCGGCGATCAAAACGGAAGTTGCCGACGCGTTATATACTATTGGCACGCCGTTGATGTTCAATACCCAGTTATTCACCAAAAGCGCCTCGGGTTCAACATAAACCGGTTCAGAGGTGTCGCCGTACTTGTAGTCAACATCCGCCGCGTCGGCTTTTGCCGCCAGCGCCGTGTTCATATCCGCCGCATTCGCCTTTGTGTCCAAAACGTCGTTCAACTGCCGAACCTCGGAAATCGTTACATGCACCTTCTGCTCTCCCGCGCGCGCATTGAGCCGCAGCCGCAAAATGGAAGCCGTACTGTCCGACATCGTGTAATCAAAGCGGATAACATCTCCCTGCGCCACATTGTCGTAGTGCTGCAGCGTATCGGGCATGGGTTGACCCCGCCTATGCTCCTGCACCGTCACCGAGTTGGTAGAAACAAGATCCGCCTTGGTAAATGTGAGTACAATATGCCATACCTTTCCGTAGTCGTCCTCAGTCAGCTTGTTCAGACCGCAGGTCGGACTATTGTTGTTGTCATATCCGAACAGAAATAAGATGACATTGTCATCAGCATTTTCAAGAGTCGCATCGTACAGATCCAGATTGCACACGGTGAAGGGGGTCAAGCCCATCATTTTGTCAACCTGCGCTTTGTCATACGCGTCAACAATGCCGTAGCCTGCCAGCGTCGCGGCAGCGTCGGCTTTTGCCGCCAACGCTGCGGCGAGTTCATTTTCGGTGATGAACCCCTGCACGCGCGAAAGCTCCGCCTCCGCCCGGCGAATCAGCTCCGCCACCGTGCCCTGCGATTCGGGCGTGACAGGCGCGTTATCCAAAACGGAGCCGCGCACGCGCACCCACAGCGGGAACGGCAGGGTGAGCACGTCTGTGCCGCTGACGATGTTGACCTCAATGCGAAGATCGCACGCCATTGACTGCACCGCCGCCGCGTCGATCGGAACAAGAATGGTATTGTCCGCCGTGACGGTGCAGGGAACATTGTCCGACAGCAGCGCTTTGTCCGTTGCCACGAACCGCGCCTTGACGGTACAGCCCTGCAACACAAGCAGCGCCCCGTGGTCAAACAGCGTCAGCTCCAGGTATCGTGTGTTTTTGTCGTCGATGTGAATGGTTGAAATCAAATCAACCGGGTCCATGCGGTTGATATTATAATTCATTTTAATTGTTTGTGTGTTCATGCTTTCCTCCTTTTCAATTAATACCGGAGAGAAATAGTCCCCCCACTATACCCCGTATTTTTGAAAAAATTGCATACATGTATGCATTTTTTTGCATACCGTCAAGATTTTCCACACATACTTTTTTCGCGCCAAACAAAAGCCGTTTTGAAGGAACAGGTTCGTTCCTCCAAAACGGCTTTTCCGTCCAGCATATTGTAACATAATCAAAAGGAGCCGCCGCGTTCTGCGACAGCTCCTTTGGAATTATTTAATTTGCCTGCTTATCCCTTTTTCTTCTTTTTGTAAATCAGGAACGCGATTAGCGCAATCAGCAGGGTAACGCCCGCTATTGTCGAGATGACCAGTGCGGGGTTGTTGACGTACTGGATGAACAGGTTGGTGGTGATAAGGAAGTCAACGAACTTGACCTCGGTCTCCTCTGTGTCGTTGGTAGAGTTTTTCGCCGCGTCAACCGCCTCGATCTTCAGGTTCTGCAGCGATTCGGAGCTGTTGATGGTCAGCGACATCTTGCCGCCGTTTTCGTCCAGCTGCTCCTCATTGTAGGCGGCGATCTGCTCGCCGTTCAGCGTGAGCACTACCTTCTGCAAGCGGTTATCGTCGTTGGCGATGATCTCCACTTCCTTGCTCTCTACGTTGTAGTGTCCGCCGCCCTCAAGGTTGTTGACCACAACATCGGGAATGGTTCTGTCCACGACAAACTCCACTTCCGCCTGTCTGGAATCCTTGTACTTCGGGCTGTTGATGTTGCTGAAGGACTCGTTGCCCGCCACGTCGATGGTCGTAATCAGCAGCGAATAGGCAGCCTCATTCTCAAAGGTGCTCTTCTTGATGATGTAGTCGTAGCGCTTCCAGCTAACATTCTTATCCTTATTTTTCTCATTATTGTCCTCAATATTATAAGTCTCGCCGCTCACGAGTGCCTTCGGCTTGCCTCCGTTGACCGTGAGGACAACAGCCTTTTTATCGATTATGTCGGCGTTGATTTCGGTTATCGTCATATCCTTATCCAACCGCTGCACATAGTACGCATCGATCTTTTCGCGGGATTCCTCATCCAGCATGAAGGTAGAGCCGTTTCGGTTGACGGAGAACTGGATTTTGTCGGTTCCCACTGCCTTGCCGTCCTCGCCGAGCACCTCTTTGGTAACGGTGGTGTTGCCCGCCATGTCTTTGAAGCTGCAGGTAATGGTATAGATACCGTCATCCTCAAAATTATCGACCTTGTACACAAGCCGATTGGTTTCCGACGTCAGCTCCGCCAGCTCGGTCACATCCCTATTGGTGCTTTTCACATCGATACGCACCAGCTTGAAGCTTCGGCTGTCTGCCTTCATATCCAGATAGTCGTCGGTAACGGTCAGCTCAAAGCCGATTTTCTCGTCCTTGTTGGCGGAAAGGTTCTTGATCTTCGTCAGCTTCACCACAGGCTTGCCGGTGTCCACATAGAAGTCTTCTTCCTTAACCTTCTCGCACTCGTTGCCCGCCTTGTCGGTCACGGTGATATTCATCACATAATGCGCGTTCTTCGAGAAGGTTATGACCGCGGTATGCGTGTCGCCGTTGGAGCTCCATGTCACACCGGACATGCCGCTGTTGTTTTCCGTAGCGGTCACCTTGGCGCGGTCCGCATCAAAATTGTGCTCCGTGACGGTGATGGTCGCTGTGCGCTGCTTGTCAAAATAATTGCCGTTTTTCGCATCATTGTTATCAAAGCTGACGCTGACCACAGGCGCCGTCTTGTCAACGGTGAACTTGGTCGGCGACACGGTGCCGCTTGCGTAGTTCACGCCGTTCGCGGAATTGCCGGCCTCGTCGGTATACGCTATATCGAAGGTGTAGTCGGCGTCCTCGCCGTAATAAATTTCCGCCGTATGCGTATAGCTGTCCGTGCCGGGCGTGCCGCTGTGGTTCCAGCTCAGCGCGGGCACATAGCTTGTGCCGTTCTTCGTAGCCGTAACCGTTACCTTGTCGCCGTTAAAGTTGCGCTCGACGATTTCAATTGTCGCCGTGCGGTCCGCCTTGAAGTACTCGGTGTACTGACTGTCGGGCGAGTTGTTGGAGTAGGAAACGTTGATAACAGGCGCGGTGACGTCTATTCTCAGCTTCGCGGAATCCTTTGCGGGGTTATTCGCGTAGTCCTCCGCTTCAACCACGACCTCAACATTGTTGCTGTTGTTTAAATCCGCCAGAACGGTAATAGTGCCGCTCTGCTTTTGGATTCTGTCGCCGAGATAGGTTTTCGTGCCCGTCAGCGTGCCGCTTTGGGTCTGCTGCCCGTCCTTGAGGACGGTGTAAACCAGCTTGTTCTCATCCAGACCCGAGCAGCTGTTGTTCAGAACGGGATCGGTAATGGTGTAGTCGATCACCACGTTGCCGTTATACAGCGTGTTGCCGTCCTTGTCTGTCTTAGGCGGGTTGGAGCTGACGTCCAGCTTGATTTGGGGAGCCAGACCGTCTATCTCAGGCGCCTTGGTGTCAAGGTAAACCTTTTTCGTTGTCAGCGTTGAAACATGCCCCGCCTTGTCGGTCACGGTCGCCTTAACCACAAAGCTCCTGTCGGGCGACAGCGGAATCGGATGATTGATTTCATACGTCTTTGTCTCCCAAACGGAATCGGAAAGAATCATGTCGTAGGTGATGGTGAGGTCGCCATCAACCTCTGTCTCGTCTGCGGCATACAGACTAATCAGCGCGTCGTGGCTGTCGTCGCTGCATTTTTTAACACCATTCAGATTTTGTTCGAAGAAGATCTGACCGGTATCCGCTTCCTTCGCGGTAACAGACAGCACATTCGGCGCCGCTGTGTCAACCACAAAGTCATTGGGCGCCAGGGTGCCCTTCACATAGCTGACACGGGCAGGATTTCCCGCCAAATCGACAAACGCACCTGTTCCCTCAAAGTTATAGTAGCCGTCAGGGTTGAATTTGTTCTCTTCTTTCTCTTCTTGCTTTCCAAACTTTACGGTCGTTACAGTTGTTTTGACGCCTGCCTCGGTAAGCGCTCCTTCTTTCCATTCGCTTATTACGGCAGCGTTATTACCTGTATCGGTGATGTTCTTCATTCTCCTTTTAATGTAGAGCATCGAGTTATCTCCGACAAAGAAGTTATCCGCAACCGTAACGGTTGCTTCCCTTGCACCGTCAAAGTACTTACCGTTATGCACTTTGCCTTCATCTTTAAAGCTGACAGTCACAACGGGAACCGTTTTGTCAATTACAAAGTTTTCCAGGTATTCCGTTTTAGCAGAAATACCCGCGTTGTTGGTATAGCTTACCGTAAATTTCTTTACGCCTTCTTCGGTCAGCGTAAAGTCACGGTAACGCACGTTGTTGCGGTTTTCGGCTTTCCGATCCTCTATCTCCCATTTCCAGCCACCGAGATTTGTACCCAACGCTTCTGTTTCACCGATAGGGGTTATTCTGCATTGCCAATCTATTTTCGGATAGTGGTCTATACGTTGGATAATGGGCGTTCCCGAGCTGATAAATCTGCTGGACGGCACGCATTCTTCACTTCAAGGGAAATGACAGGTGTTTTCTTCGTGACTTCTATCTCGCCCTCGTCACTGTTGGTATACAGTTCCGCGTTATTGTAGGCGGTAGCCTCTACCTTGCCTCTGTATTCCGCAGGAACCACAAAGTTTTCCACCTTAAAGGTTGCCTTATTACCGGCAGAATTGTCGGCAGTGTCCTTGGCAACACCTTGTAAGCCTGCCTCCTGCGCATCGGGATCAACGGGTGCGGAATAATCAACGCGGTTAATTCCCGAGTGAATATCCTTGGCTTCGATTGTAACGTTCACTTTTTCCCTGAATACCACAATGCCACCCGTAAATTGGCTCATCAGGTCGTTCAGTGTTCCCGAAAGACCTCCGCCCGAATACTTGATCGTCAGCGGAACGGGAGCGGACTTATCCACGCCGAAATCATTCGGACTTTGCGTGCCGTCTTCATATGTCCACTCTGCCTCGTTTCCTGCCAAATCGGTGAATTGATTTGTCTTTTCAAAGGTGTACATGGCGTCGCCGGCAAAGGTAATTGTGGCGCTTTGCTCGTCTTTGGAAATTTTCACCTCCGGGGTAGCTTCGTTTGACGCGTCGAAAGCATTACCCTCAAAGTCCTTCGTCGTCAGGGCAACCATTTTATTTTCGTTGTCGTGCTTTTCTCCTTTGTCGTCGATAGTGTACTGTACAAAGCTGTTTTCAAAGAACAGGAAGTTATCGTCCTCAACCGTAATGGTGGCAGTACGCTGCTTGGAGAAGTACTTGCCGTTTTTCACATCGTTGTTGTCAAATGTCACTTTTACCTGCGGAGCGGTCCTGTCAATTACAATGCATCCCAAATCAATGGCTTCTGCCGTCCTGCCGAAGTTGTTCGGATAGTAAGCGCCAAGCGCGTACAGCCCCTCTTGCTGCAGCGGCAAGTCAGCGTAATAGGTGTTGGATTTTTTCTTTCTGACCCACTCGAGTCCGGAAATATCCAGCCTGACAGGTGCTTTTTCGTCTATTTGATTTTCAACCACAACATTCTCGGGCGCAAAGAACGTGTCGGTGACTGTAACGCGAACGGCAACATCTCCGTTAGAATAAATCTTGTCACCATAGTAATGCAAATTTTTATTATTCTTCAAAACCTCAAGACTGATTGCAGGCGTTTCCGTGCTCACCTGAATGGTCCCGTCTTCGGTGCTTGTTTCCAACCCGGCGTAGTTAGTCGCGGCAGCCCTCACCTGTCCCTCATACTCGGGTGCGATTGTAAACTCTACCGATTGCTTGTACTTATCCTCTCCGCTGTTGGGGACCTCGGTTTTGTGAATGCTGCGGTTGAGGTCTTTCGCTCTGCTTTTGACCGGAGCGGAATAAGTGATTTTCTCAATTCTCGAATGCGGATCCTCCGCAGAGATTTTTACCCTCACATCATCGGAGAAACGGGCAGCGCCGCCCGTAAACATCTCCACCAGTGACTTGAAAACACCGTCAACACCCTCCCTTGAATATTTATACTCAATTTTCAGATTTTCGGGAGCCGTTCCCAGCCTGCCATATCCCGGAATTTATCGGTGAAACTCATCGTATAGTCCGCGTCTCCGGGGAAATAGACGGTAATGGTATTGCCTGCCGCTGTCACCGTTGGTGCGACGCTCTCTTCCGGTTTGGTAGAAAATTGCAGCATGTCATTCGCGAGGCAGAAATTATTATCCGTAACCTTAATAACGGCTACTCTCGGATGCTGATAATAGTGTTCATTGTAAACTTTGCTGTCCCCTTCAAATGTAACGCTGACTGTGGGTGGTGTTTTGTCAATGGTGAACGCATTGTAAGCAACGGTACCGTCCTCATATGTGATAACAGCTTTGTTGCCCGCAAGGTCGACAAATTTTTCGTTATCCTTGAACCCATAATCACCGTCTTTGTTAAACACTACGGTTCCCGTTCCCGTGACCTCGTCCCAATCAAGAGCGGGCGCTCCGCCGTCCGTTCCGTCGGGTTTCTTCATGGTAATGTCCATCATACCGGGGATGCCCTTGAAGTTATCGTCAATAACCGTGATAGTGGCAATTCTGTCCGCATTGAAATATGTCTCGTTTGCCGCTTTGTTGTTATCGAAGGTAATGGTAACCTTCGGCGGCGTCGTATCTACGACAAACTCGTACGGGAACACGGTGCCCGCGTCCACCGTCACTTCCTTGATTGGGTTGCCCGCAAGGTCGCACAGCGACTCGTCAACGCGGAAGGTGTAATGCGCGTCCGCGCCAAACACAACGGTCGCCACTCCGTCCGCCCACGTCGCCTTGGGCGCCTCAATGTCATTGCCGTCCGCGTCCTTTGCGGTGATGGTGAGCATTTCTTCCTTATTCTCAAAGTTGTTATCGCTCACCGTTACGGTTGCCGTTCTTCCCTCGGCAAAGTAGCCGTCATTCAGCTGCACATTGTTGTTGTAGGAAAGCAGCACTGTCGGGGCGGTCTTGTCAATAGTAAACGCATGGGGAGCCTCTGTGCCGTCCGCATATGTGATAACGGCTTTGTTGCCCGCAAGGTCTTTAAAGTTTTCGGAACCCTTGAGTTCGTAATCACCGTCTTTGCTAAACACTACGGTTCCCGTTCTCGTGATCTCGTCCCAGACAAGAGAGGGCGCCTGACTGTCCTTACCGTCGGGCTCCTTCATGGTGATGTTCATCATATCGGAGCCGGTTTTAAAGTTATCGTCAATAACCGTGATGGAGGCAATTCTGTCCGCCTTAAAGTATTTCCCGTTTGCCGCGTTGTTGTTGTCAAAGGTAACGGTAACCTGCGGCGCGGTGTTGTCAACAACAAACTCATTGGTACATACCGAATCGCCGTATTCAGGGACGCATTTCCTTCCCAAAATGTCTGTGAACCCAAAGGTGTAGGCTGCGTCTGCGGTAAATTCGATGGTTGCCGTGGCTTCATTTTCCTTCACTGTCCAATTAATGGCAGGCGTCTCCACATCCTCGCCCTGCGCGTTCTTGGCGGTGATGGCAATGATGCCGTCCGCAGGCACAAAGTTCTCTACATGATACGTTACAGTCGCTGTTCTTTCCGTAAAATACTTTCCGTTCTTGGGATCATTGTCGGAAAAAGTAACAACAGGTCTCAGAATATTCTCATTAAGCACAACGCCGTCGGTGCAGATGTAGCTGTGGTTGCCGAAGTTGTCCGTCAGCTTGGCATATACCACCACATGGACGTTCGTGTCGTTGACGGAAATAGTTCCGTTGTAGCTGCTCCATGCTTCTTCCGCTACTGCGTCAAGGTTCTCAACGGACCTGTTGACGCCTTCGGGCTGCTCGTAGTCAACTATATACTGTGTTTTTGCAAGACCCGATTCAAAGCGTTCGGAGGTACCGTCCGCCGCCGAAATTGTGAAGCTGCAGTCGGATGTAAATAAGCCGAAGGTGATTTGCGAAAGCAGATTTTCAAAGGTCGTTTGGAAAGCGCCCTTGGCTTCGATCTTACCTGTCGGAGCAAGCTTATCCACGCAGATACCGGTGTCGATCACGTCCGTCATCGCGCCCTCGCAGCCCGGATCGTTTTTGGTGTATCGCAGCACTACCCGGGGATTTTTCGTGTTTTGAGCGATGGTGACGCTTTTGCCGAAAACGAGAGACGAGTAGTCCTCCGCGTCCTCATTATACAGCGCGATCTCGTAATAATCACTGTTAGGCTTGACTTCGACCGCGCTCTTAAAGTGCGCCGGGTCGCCGTCCTTCGCCGCCTCGCCCTTAAACACAAACAGCGGCTTTTCGGTGGGAACGAAATATTGAAGATCAATGACCACCTCTGTCTCTGCGGCTTTGTAGCAGTCGTTTTCCTCGAGCGAAACGGTGACCTTCAATCCGTCCTTAGCCTTCTTCGCAATCAGCTTGTTGCCGTCCAGGGAGGCATAGGCTTTATCATCGTTCTGAATGGTATAGGCGGCGTTTGTAATACCGCCGGGTGCGGGAATATCGAAGGAGCAGCCGACATACATACTCTTCGGCAGCTCTCCCTCTTTATAGCTGAAGTTCCCGCGCTCCGCCTTGTCGACCTTGACCTTGAATTCAACCACGAGGTCATTAAAGAATTCGGAGGTGTACTTAACCTGAACGGTAAAAATACCCGAGCGCGCTGCAGTCAGCTTGCCGTCCTTGCTCACCGCTGCGGCGTTCTCAATGGTCTGTCCGTCCAGCGCAGTCTGCTTGGCGACGGAGAAGGAAATGCCGTTGTAGCCCGTGACATCATTGAGATTCTTGGTACAGTCGTACGTCAGCCCCTCCGAATAAGGCATTGACACCAGGGGAGCTATTACGACGTCTTTTTCCCCGATGGTAGGATCCGCTTTCTTAACCAAAACCTGATAGCTGAACGTCAGGTTGTTCTTCATGTTGGGAATATCGGAAACCGTAACGGTGATGGTAACAGGCTCCGCCGAAACGCCCACCGCCGTCAGAGTACCCAGCGTGTCAACCGTGACAACGTCGCCGTTGCTCGTGTCATAGTTCACCTTGGCGCCCTCCGGCGTGCCTTCCTTAAACACCACGGGGTTTTCGTATTTGAGACGGACTTTTCATAATATTTATTGCTCTCGGCAACCGTCGCCGTGACAGTGGTGCTGCCGCTGCCCGCGCCGATCAGGTTGCTGCCGTCGATTCGGACAATATCCTCGTTCTCCGAGACATAGGTCACCTTGTCGTCGGCGTCGAGATCCTTGACGGCAGGCGCCGCGACCGTTTGGCCGAACGTCAGCTTCACGGGCGTTTCGCTTGCAAGCGTCAGCTCGTCGCGCTCTGTCTTTACATAGACCGTGTATGCCGCGTCCGCTTTGGTCACGTTGCCGAGACCGTCGCTCACGGCAAAGCTGAGCGTATGGGCGCCGAGCTTGTCCGTGGTCAGCTCACAGTCGTCGCCGTCGCTCAGAGAGGCGATTTTATTCTCTCCCTCATACACATCCATCTGACGGATAAACGCCTTCAGCGAGCCGCCGACCCATTCGCTGCTGAACGAAAACAGCGTCGCTGTTTCGGACGGCGCCACCGTTACCGCCTCGCTCTGCGCGGGTACGGCAAGGGTAGGCGGTGCAAACACCTGCAGGCTGTCCTTCGCCGCGGCGGCGTCAACGAAAAGATGCTCCTCCTTCGTCTCTGCCAGCGACATCGGCGGCACTACCTGACACGCCTCGTCCGTTCTCGGATCGGTTTCCGCAGCGGTGTCGGGCTTTGCCGCAACAAAGCCTGCCGCATCCGCGCCGATGCTGTATGTATCCGCGGAAATGCCGCTTTCTTCATTGTCCGTATGGCTGCCCGTCTCTGTTTTGTGAAGCGCGTTGTCGCTGCCCCACCAGAAGCACACGGGCGTCTCCTGTGAAGGATACACGACGGTGATCCGTCTGAAGCCCTCTGTTCCGCCCGAGCGAACCGTCTCGACGGCAGAGGAGGACACAACGCCCACGGCACACGTCGAAACCAACAGCAGCAGCGTCAGCAGGACGGAAACCGCTCTGTATGAAAAGCGTTTCAATGATTTGTTCATTTCCCTCTCTCCTTGTTTTTTTGAATGATTGTATTGAAAACCCTGCCGTTGCATACGCAGTGGCAATTGGCAGAGATAAATACCAGGCCAAACAGTACGGAAAACAGCCATTCCCCGTCTCTTACCAGAATCCCCAACACGATGGTCAGCGCGACGGACATAATCAATACAACGTCCGCCGCCGCTCCGTACGGGTTGCGGAAAAACGAAATAACGCCGATTTTCCCTTCCTTTTTTACATTTTTATTCTTTCTGTAAAACAGCGCCAGCAGCGTGTAGCCCCCGATGAGACCGATCCACAGCAGCAGGGTTCCCACAAACAGCGGAATGATCACGGGTGAGTTGACGCTGAGTCCGTAGAGGGGCAGTATCATGATCGACACGGCGCTGACCGCCAGCAGCCCCAGCGCTGCCCACAGAAATTTTAACTGATTTTTCAAGATAAGCACCTCTTACGCAATAATTTCGGGGCTGACAAACAGCACCACCTCCGCCACGATTTTAAAGTCAACCGCGGCATTCGGGAGACGCTCGGTCTGAACGGCAGCGGCGCCGCCGCCGAGGACCGTTGTCTGCTCCGTGTACAGGTCGTCGGAAACGATGGTGCCCGCGCCTGTCTCCTCATACAGCACCGCCGTTTCGGCAGCACCGGCATTCACGGGAGCGGGACCGCCGAGAACCGCTGTCTCCTCGCTCTTCGCATAGACGGAAACGGGTTCTCTGAGTACTGCCGTCTCCTCGCTCTTCGCGTAGGCAGAAACAGGCTCTCTGAGGACTGCCGTCTCCTCACCCCCTGCTCCGTTCGCCGCGGCATCGGCGTAGCTGAGCACGGAGGTCTTTTCTTCGGGCGCGTTGCCCGCCTCACTCAATTCCTTTGACAGCGAGGCGGTGGTATTGCCCGAATGCGCGCCGCCTGCGCCGGTTCCGCCGAGGTTTGCGGTATGCGATACGGCGATTTGCGGGTCGCCGCCCGCAGCGTCTGCATGTCCCTTCGCGTTGCCCTTGCGGATCTCCGAAATCGCCTTGCGCTCGGTGGAGCCGCTGAGATAGCCGATAACGGCGGGTATCCTCAGAACAAACAGCAGCAGAACCGAAAGCAGCAGGAACACGCCCGCCATTACAAGCCCTATCATAAATACCATATTGTACTGATCGTATGACATGTCCTCACCTGCCCTTCAAATCCCTTTCTATTCTCAGCTTTGTTTTTCTGAAAAACTCCGAACGCCCGCTTTCGTCGCCCTTGAAGTCGATCTCGCTGAACTGCTCGTCCATATACTTGCGGATGGAGTTATCGGCGCGCTTGTAGGTTGCTTCAACCAGCTGCTGCGTTTTATCCAGCAGCGCATACAAATCGGAGTCGGAAACGCCGTCCACGTCTACAAAAAACGCACATTGCCCTTCCAGCTCCTTCACGATCTCGCGGCAGCCCAGCGCCACCGTCTCATCGTCCTTGCAGGTTTCGCAGTAGGTGTAGAGCTCGTTGATGTTGTCCCAAAGCTCCTTATACTTTTTCTTGTTGTCCGTTTTGCGGGCGGACTGCTTTCTGCGGCAATCCGCAATGCGGCTGTACAGACGGACAAACTGCGTATCCTCTCCGTCGTCGTCCTCGCCCCTGGACTTCAGGAAGCGGTCGAACCACTCCGACGCCTTGTTTTCCCTGTTGATGGCACTATCGTAGTTGTACCAGATATAAGTGCCCGTTTCCTTGCAGAATTCCTCGTAGCCCTCCTTGTCGCGCTGCATAAACGCCTCCAGCGGCTTGATCTTGTTGGCGCCCGTCATGCCCAGAGAATCCAGATCCGTCACCTCCTCCAGCGAGAGAGCGCCGTTCGTGCTTGGCGCGCCGTTGTTGTCGGTATTCCGATACAGCTCCAGCAGACCTTCATAAAAGCGCCTGTCGCCCGGTTCAAGGGCAATGCCGCTGTGGTACGCCTGCACGCGCTCCGCCCTGGAGGCAGACTCATTTTTCGCCGCCGCAAGATAGGTATCAATGTCCTCCGCACGCTTGCTCTGCGCGCTCAGGTGGCCGAACAGCGCCACGCCCAGGCTGACGAAGATCATCAGAACGGAGCCGATGAACACGCCCAGCTTCCGCTGCTGCTTCTTTTTATATTCGTCGTCTATGGTTTCATAGTGCTCCAGCGCGTACATCAGCTCCGCGCAGGACTGGTACCGCTTGTCGGGATCGTTCTGGGTACACTTGAGAATGATCTGCTCCAGACCCGCCGAAAGCGACGGATTGCGCTCGCGGATGGGAGCCATCACATACGGCTCGGTGGCGGGATTATGGTTGGTGACCAGATGGTACATCGTGGCGCCCAGACAATAGATGTCGGTGCGCGCGTCGGTTTTTGCGTTGGCGCCGAACTGCTCGGGCGCCGCGTAGCCGCGCGTGCCGAGGCTGATGGTGTCGTTGGCGTCCGCAATTTTCACCTCGCGCGCCGTGCCGAAATCAATGAGCATGATGTCCTTGCCGTTCGGCTTGAGCATAATGTTGGCAGGCTTGAGGTCTCGGTAAATAATGGGCTTGGGACGCGTGTGCAGATACTCCAGCACGTCGCAGAGCTGCAGGCCCCACTCCACTACCTTCTTCTGCGGCTGCGCGCCGAACTCGCCGAGCACCTTGCCCAGATCGTTACCCTCTATGTAATCCATTACAACGAGGAAGGTATCGTTTGTTTCAATGACGTCAACAATGGTGGGAAGGTTGGGATGCGAAAGGTTTTTGAGCATCTCGGTTTCGGCGATGAGGCTGTTCTTTTTCACCTCAAGGTTTTCCTCGCCGATCTTCCTTACCTCTTTGATCGCCCAGTTTTTATTTGCCCGCTCGTTTCTGGCAAGATAAACCACACTCATGCCGCCGCGGCCGACAACATCCAGTATTCTGTATTTATTATCGACGAGCTGACCTATTTGTAACATAGACATACCCCTTATGGTTATTTTTCAGACAATGCGTTTCCGTCAGCATACGCCTACAGCGTCCTGATCAGCGCAGCCGTAATATTATCCTTTTCCATGCGCTGCTTGTTCAGCTCGATCAGCGCGCGTATATTGGCGCGCATCTGCGCGGCGTTGGTGTTCGCCTGCGGCGCGAAGCACTGCGCCATCTCCCCGGGGGTGATCTTGTGGCGGAAGCCGTCGCTGCACAGCAGATAGGTCGCGTTGCGCACGGGCGTGCCGAAGAAGAAATCGGGGTTTACCACCTGCGACGCGCCCACGCACTGCAGCAGCACGCTGTTGCGCGGATCGTTTTCCGCCTGCTCGGGCGTAATGATGCCGTATTTCAGCTCCTGCGCCACCACGGTCTGATCCTCGGTTATCTGCCGGACGGCGCCCGCGATTTCATATACCCTGGAGTCGCCCACGTTGATCACATAATAGCGCTCCTGCGTCAGAAGAATGGCAGACAGCGTGGTGCCCAGATGAAAGCCGTTTTTGGCGCCGTACGCCATAATGGTCTCGTTGTTGCTGCGCACGATCTCCGTCCAGCGCGCCCTGATGACGCTGTCCTCAATGCCGCCCGCGAGCAAAACGGGGAACTCCTGCTTGAACCACGTTACCATGGCGTTGAGCAGGGTGGCGCTTGCCAGCTCTCCCTTGGCAAGTCCGCCCATGCCGTCGCAAACCACGCCGAACGCAAACGGGTGGTCGCCCGCCTGCCCGACCAGACAGGCAGTGCTGTCCTGATTTGTTTTTCTGACAATTCCGATGTCGGTGTCAGCCGCAATAATAAAATTCATCCGGTTACCCCTCTGCTTTTAAAAAAGCTTGAATTCAAAATCTTCGTTGGCAAGTCGGAAGGTGTCGCCGCTGTGCAGCTCTACCTCGATGTTGCTCGTAATAAATTCGCCGTTGACGTAAGTGTGGTTGCGGGAGTTGTTGTCTACAATAAAGTATTTTCCGTCGTGCTGCACAATATTCGCGTGGCCGCGGCTGATGTAGGTATTGTCGCCGATATAGTAATCCGCATAGGTCTTTTCCTTGCCGATCTTGAAAATCTGCTTGTCCACGGGGACGCGCTCGTTGTTTCTCACCCTGATGATATACGGCTTCTTCACGGGCACGCCCGGGTTCACGTTCAGCACTGCGGTCAGGCCGTCGTCGTTGCCGCCCAGCACCGTGGTTTCAAGGGGATCGCCCGACAGCTGGTTGTTCAGCTCGGTGGGCGTGTAGCTCAGCACACCCGCGTTCTGCTGCGGTATAGAGGTGGGAATCACGGCAGGCGGCACCGTACCCGCTCCCGTCGGCTGCACCGTCGGTTTGATGACGGGCTGCGCGGCGGGCGGAATCGATACGCCGTAGTTGGGAATGGCTCCCGGCTGTACGCCTGCGGGCTGCCTGCTGCCGGGAACGGACGGCTGCGCCGTGTGATTAAGCTGCTGTTTGTTAACGGGAAGCGGCGGCTGCGCCGTGTTGTACTGCGGTCTGTTCACGGTCTGCTGCTGCGGATTGACCATGCCGGCGTTATTCGGCTGGCCGGGCACCGCAAAGCCGCGGTTCTGCTGTCCCGATGAGGGAATATTCATCGGCTGTGCGCCGTTTTTCTTCTTTCTGTTCTTCTTCTCTTCCCTTTTCCGCGCCTTCTCCTGCGCCTTCTGCTTCTTGTACAGCTCCGCGTTTTCCTTGTTGTAGTGCTGCAGCAGATACATTCTCGACATCGGCTTTTCGCCCTCGTTTGCCGGCGTCACGGGCGGATTGGGCGTGACGGGATTCACGGGCTGCACGGGCTGCACGGGATTCACAGGATTCACAGGCGATACCGGCGGAACGGGCGTATTAGACGGCCGATAGGGCGGTCCCGTGGGCACAGGCGTTGGGGAACCTGTCGGTCCCGCGTTTCTGCCGGGAGTGGCGGGCTGACCGTAATTGCCGGGAACCGCCGCATTGCTGCCCGTAGCGGGAGCCGTATTTACCTGCTTGCCGCCGTTGACGGGAGGCGTCGCGGGCTGCTGCACCGCGCCGCCCGGCTTTATGCTTTCCGGCGGGGCGGTGTGCCCTATTTCAATCTTTTTTTCTTTCGTTTTGACGCCTGCCCCGCCGGCGGTCGTCTGCCCGCCGTCAGGCGGCACACTGCCGGGCACGGGCTTGGGCTTTTCGGGCTCCGCGGGGAGCGACCCGATTTCCTCCAGCAGCTTCTTGAACTCTGCGGGAGAAAACGCCTTGTCACGGTTGAGATAATTGATAATGTGCGCCACATAGTCGCAGTCCTCGGTCTGGTCAAACTGCGTGTGGAACATAATGCCCTTGAAAAACGCCTTCACATCCGGCTCCGACATCTCGTATCCCGTTACGGGAATGCACACCAGCAGGGTCTCGCAGGTGGAAACATCAGCGTACATGTAGTTCAGATCGAGCACCAGGCTTTCGGGCGCGATCATGTAATCGTCCGAGAGGATCAGCGCGTCCACCACGCTGCCGAACACGCCTATAAGCCGTCTGCGGTTCACCGTGCCCGCGAAAATCTGCCGCACGGGCACCTTGGCGGAAATATTATATTTCATATAGCGGGTCTCGTTCAGCTGCGTAAACACGCAGGGAGCAAAACCCGTGATTTTGTTGTTGGTGATCATTCCCAGGGTCATGGTGTCGATTCGGTCGTCAGGCTTGAACTTGTAGACCAGATAGGAATTGGCACCCTTGTTTTCAAATGTAAAATCATACATGAGCGGATCCTCCTGTCAATTATTCGTCGTTTTCCGTCGGCGCCGCCGTTTCGTCGTGGCTGCCGCCGCCGGAGGAATGACCGCCGCCGCTGCTGCCCGAGGCGCTCTGCGCGGTCGTCTCCTGATATGTTGCCTCCTTTTCCCTCCAAAGGCGGGAGGAGGTGCTTTGGTTGAACTCCAGCGGCTGCAGCCCGATGGCGGGGCAGTCAAAGACATAGCCGACGCGGTAGCTGACCCGTATGATCAGATTGTTGTCGGCGTCGATCTCGCTGTTGCTGAAATCAAAGCCGTCTATATCCCCGTCCACGCGCAGCCGCGTAAGCAGCTCTTTTGCCGCTTCGTCGGTGCCCTCGTTGGTCAGATAGGCGATAAAGCGCTTTTTAATGACCTCCTTCAGCGCCTGGTTGACGCTTGCCTTGGCGGGGGTTTTGAACCATTTGTTGTCCTTGGTTACGTTGTAGTCGTTGATAACGGATTTTTCCAGCCCCAGCTTGCTGACAAGATAGGCGGGAAAACTGAGTTCATCATGCTCCTCTTCGTCAAAATCCACATAGATCCTGTCTATATTATATGTATCGACGGCAAGGCTCTGCGCGCACTGCATCATAGCGCTTGACACCTTGCCCTGCACCTCGAACACCGAGAAAAAGCTGTAGAGCGTCAGCACAAAGAAGATAAACAGGGTGAGCACAATGCACGCCTCCAGCGAGACGGCCGCGTTGCTGCGGCGGAAAAACTTTGTCCTTTTCATGGTAATTGCCTCTTTAGTAGCCTCTGCTCTGCTGTATGTCTATTTTCTTAAAGGCGGAATAGGAGATCGGCTCCAGCGGCAGGATCGGTGAAAACTCCACCGTGGCGTCCACGCGCATATAGGTGTAGGCGCAGGAAAGCTCAAAGCTCTTGCCCTTCGCGCGGTAATACTCCTTAGCCTCCAGCGAAATCAGGTTTTTAAAGCGCTTCAGCATCACCTCGCGCGGCAGCTCCAGCACGGAGAACAGCAGCAGATAGGTGGAATACTGCGCCTTGATGCTGTCCAGTATGCTCTTGTTGTCCGCCGCGTCCAGCATATCCGCCTTGTCCTCTTCGGTCTGCGCTTCCTCCTTGACTTCGGGATCCGCTCCTCCGTCCTTGATATCCTTGATCAGTTTTTTTCCTTCCTGCTTGATTTTTTCCTTCGCCGCCGCGTTCAGGGAAACCTTGGTAAATTCCTTGAGCAGCGTCGGCAGACCCTCGGGCGTGAGGTACACCTTGCTGGGGCGCTTGATGATCGGCAGCCTGTTGCCCATCGCCAGCAGAGTGGTGTCCAGATACGGCTCCGCCACCAGATAGGCGATCAGCACGATCGCGGAACCGATGCCAAAGGTAGGCGCCGCCAGCGCTTCCACCAGCTCCTGCACAAAGTCGTTCATCGCGATGGGCGCGATGTCAATGAGGAACCGCAGCGCGTAAATCCGGAAGAACGCGCTTGCCTGGTTGAGCACCTCGGAGCGGCCGCCCGCCAGAATGTATTCCATCTCGGCGCCCGAGAACACCTTGTCGGACGCCTCCTGCTTGCTGATGTCGTGAATAAACGACGCCATGTTCTGCAGCTCAAACGGCGCGAGCGTTCCCTCAAAGTCGCGGTCCGTCCGCGCGATGTCGGTAAATTTCATGCCCGTTATCTGGCTCTTGCCTGTCTGATAGTTCGTTCTGTTGGGCAGGCTGTTCAGCAGATACAGCGACAGCACCAGCTTGGAGGCGAATTTGCCGTCCGTCACATCATAGACGTAGCCCTTCAGGTTGCTCAGGGTATCGCCCACAAAGACTTTGACAGATTCCACCAGAGCCTTGCCCGAATCGACCAGCTTCTGCAGGTTGCCGAAGAACCCGAGTATCTTTTCCACCGCCGTGAGAATATTGAAGTCCTCGACTCCGAAGGTCAGCTTCTCCGCCGCGTTGATAAACTTGGACAGGTTCAGAATAACATTCTCAAACGCCGCGCTGTCCATTTCCTCGCTGCTCACAAAGGCGGTCAGATTCTTGTTGTAGAAGCCGCCCTCGGCGTAGATGGACTCCACCACCGCCAGCACCGACTTTACCTTTTCAAAGATGGCGTCAAAATCGGTGAGCTTGTTCCACAGCGCCTTGAGCACCTCCACGATGAGATTCACCGTGGAATAGGATTTGGACAAATCGTAGTAATAGCTCCCCTTGCGCAGGTCGGTGTCAGACTTGATGCTGTCCCCTGTCAGCGCGTCCACATTGTCGCGGACCTTTTTCAGCTCGGTCCAAGCGCTCTTGGTCATCTGCACCATCGCCTCGGCAAAAAGCGACTGACAGCTATCGTCCTTCGTAAAGGCGTCAAAGGCTTCCTGCCCCTTTTCGACGCCCGCTTTTATGTTATCGTAATAGGAATCGTTATCGTCTATTTTTTTATCCAGCTCTTTTATCTTTTTATCAATTTCTGTTTTTCTTGTTTCGTCGGTCGTACCCTCTTTTTCCTTCTCCAGCGCCTCTTTTTCCTTTTTCCACGCCTTGGTGTCCGCGTCGGAATACTTGACAAAATCGGTCGCGTGCTTCTGAATGGCGCCGGTAAACGCTGACTTTGTCTCGCCGATCAGCTTGTCCGCCTCTTCAAGCTTTGCCGTGTAGTGCAGCAGGCTTCCCTCCGTCTTGCTGTCCGCCAGCAGCTTGTCCATCGCGGCGATATATGCCGCCTTCGCCGTGTTAAAGCCTTCCAGGGAGGGCTGCAGCTTGCTGTGCGCGTCCTTGGCGGCGGTATCGGCTGCCTGCGCTTCCTTGTCCGCGCTCGCGCTGCTCTCCAGCTTCTTCGCGTAGTCGAGCTTTTTCAGCTCCGTGGGCAGGTCGTGATAGAGCACCGTTACGGTGCTGTCCTTGTAGGTGAAGCTCAGCTTCGCGTCCGCCGGGAGCTTTTCCTTGATATAGCCGAGCATCTCGTCAAAGGTGGCGTCGGTCGCCTTATCCAACTCACCCAGCCGGCCCGTCAGCTTGGCCTTGACGTCGGCGGGGATGGAAGCGTTCTTGACAGCGGTGATGTAGGCGTCAATCAGCGCCTTGCAGTCGTCCGCCGCCTTCCGGTTTTCCGCAGCCGTTCCCTTTTTCTTCTCCCAATCGGCCGCTTTCGTTTCATAGTCCTTCTTCTTGGCGGCGAGGTCATCCGCCGCGGTAAGGAACGCGCTGTACTGCTTGCTGTATTCCGCCGCGTTCGCGTCCACCTTCTTCGCCGCGCGGTACAGGTCGCGCACCGCCTTGACAAAGTTGACGACCTTGTCCACGATCGTGCCGCACGAGCCGAGCACCTCCAGCAGAAAGTCCAGCTGACCGCCGAGCTTGGTGTCTCTGATCTCATCCAGCAGGGCGTTTACGGTGCTGCCGGCGTAGTAGGCGGGCAGGCTGTACTTGGACGCCTCCTCCACCTGCCGCATCAGCGGGTCGTCCTCGTAGAGCGAGATGGTGCCGTCAACGGCATTCACATTGATCTTCGCGCCCGACGCCATGCTCTGATAGCTGTTGTCCAGATTCGTTTTGAACGCCTGCGCACAGTCCTTCTCCTGCGAAACGGCGGCAAGCCCGAAGCGGTTCATCAGGTACTCGTCATAGTCCGCCAGCGTGGACATCTCCGCGTTGGCGACCGCCTGCTCCGCCATGCTCATCGCCTCGCTGTAGCGCCCGCTCTCCACAAGCAGATCCGCCATGTAGGCGAAGGGCAGCATCAGACACGCCAGAAAGAGCGAGATGACGCCCTTGGTGCCGTTGATGCAGGTATGCTGTTCGGAGGTAAAGAATCGTTTGACGGTACGGCAAAAAGCTTTCATTCCGTTCCTCCCCTGTTCTTCGCTGTCAGCCGAAATACATCTTGTTATGCTGTTATGTTGTCGGCTGTTCCTCTTTATTGAAATTACGGATGGACTGAATGACCTTCATCCATTCCGTCATCATGTCCATTGTTTTGGAGTCGATATACGACGGCGCCACCTTGGCAAAATTCACGGCGTTCAGATAGTCCAGCATATCCGAGCAGTCGGCGCTTGACGTCACGGTGTATTCGCGCACGCCGTTCATGCCGAACAGCTCCAGCCATTCCGAAAACGGAATGCGGAAGGACGCCGTCACCTTCAGGCTGATATGCTTTCTCGCGTAGCCGTCCACCACCAACTCCGGCTCCACCAGCGGCTCTCCCACGGCTCTGGCAAGGCTGGTGGTGTTGATTCTCGTTTTCACATAGCGCTCCAGGCGCTGATCGGTCGCCTTCACCTGGTTCTCCTGCGAGCCGAAAAAGCCCAGCTGAATGTTGCGGTACTGCCGCGCCGCGCTGTAGGTCTTGCTGTCCGCCGCTCCCGTGCGGTTGTCGGCGCCCGTCACGGCGTAGGTGCCCGCGATTTTGCTCACCGCGTCGTCCGCGGCAATCTGCAGGTTCCAGTGCTGATAGAGCAGAAAGCCCAGGCTGATCAAAAACAGCAGCACAAAGATGGTGGGGATCATCACGAGCATCGACTCAATGGTGATCTCGCCGCTTCTGTCGTCTCTGATATGTCGGAGGATCTTCTTCACGTTGCGTCACCCCTCGGCAGTCAGCTGACTGAAATAAGGAAATTTCAGCCAGTCGTAATATGTTCCCGCAACGCCCTTGTCGTCCTTTGTTCTGACAAACACGCTGCCGTCCTTGTTCATGTAGCCGATCTCGGCGAAATTGCCCTCCGCCACCGTTTCCTGCGCGCGGTTGATGAGCTTCCAGTTTTCGCCCTCCTTCACCGGCCTTTTTTCGCGGCGAACAGGTTGTCGTCGGTCACGATATCCATATCCTCGCAGTCGAGGGTTTGCTTTGCCTCTTTGCCGTGGGCGTCATAGATGGCGAAAACGCCGTCCTTTTGGGCGATCACGAGGTCCCTGTTCGGTCCCGCCGAGCAGGAGTCCCAGGTATTGAGCACAATGCGGTCAAACAGGTTGTCCGTCACGGTGTTGCCGTCCTTGTTCATGTAGCCGATCTCGGCGAAATTGCCCTCCGCCACCGTTTCCTGCGCGCGGTTGATGAGCTTCCAGTTTTCGCCCTCCTTCACCG
>ONEN01000042.1 GCA_900316815.1 uncultured Eubacteriales bacterium
CGCGTGAGTGAGCGGTTAGGTTGGTGCCATACGCCGATAGCGCGGATTGGCTCCCGCGACACGCGGGCACTGACAGCAGCGGCACGCTGCCCCTGTCCCCGTAAAGTCAAATAAATCCTTCATATAAAAACTCGGTCGGGAACGATAGGCTTGTGAAAAACAAAGCTATCTTCCCGACCTTAATTGTCCATTTTCAATTTTCAATTGTCAATTGAAATCTCATTTCCTGTATAGTCTTTCCGTTTCGTAAGTCGGCTCGGTGGTGAGCAGAATGCCCAGGTTCTTGAGAATGCGCGTGTCGGTCTCCGACAGGATGACCGTAGCGTGGGCGTTGGTGTTGCGGAGGTTGGGGAGCTGCTCCATCGCTGTTTTGGCAATGGGATTCGTCACCGCCGACATAGACAGCGCTATCAGGATTTCATCTGTATGCAGGCGCGGATTGTTGGAGCCGAAGCTGGTCACCTTGAGCTTTTGGATCGGTTCAATGACAGCCGCGTCCAGCAGGTTAACCTCCTTGGGAATATCCGCCAGCGCCTTGAGCGCGTTGAGCAGCATGGCGGAGCAGGCGCCGAGCAGATTGGTCGTTTTGCCCGTGATGATTCTGCCGTCGGTCAGCTCTATCGCCGCAGCCGGTGCGCCCGTTTCCTCCGCCCTTTGCAGCGCGGGCGCAATAACGGGACGGTCGGAGGTGGACAGCCTGCTCTGCTTCATCAGCAGGCGTATCTTATACGCCTCGTCCTTTGAGCCGACTCCCTTGGTGCAGTTGCAGAGCGCGTCGTAGTAGCGGCGGATGATCTCCTGGTTGGCGGCTTCGCGCACCGCCTCATCGTCAACAATGCAGTTGCCCGCCATGTTGACGCCCATATCGGTGGGGGATTTATATGGAGACTGCCCCAGAATCTGCTCAAACATCGTGTTGAGAACAGGGAAAATCTCGACGTCGCGGTTGTAGTTGACCGTTGTCTTGCCGTATGCCTCCAGGTGGAAGGGGTCTATCATGTTCACATCGTTGAGGTCGGCGGTCGCCGCTTCGTAGGCGACGTTTACGGGATGGTTGATTGAGAGGTTCCAGATGGGGAAGGTCTCGAACTTGGCATAGCCCGCCTTGACGCCGTGCTTGTTCTCGTGATAGAGCTGCGACAGGCAAACCGCCATCTTGCCCGAGCCGGGTCCGGGCGCGGTCACCACTACCAGACGGCGCGTGGTCTCGACAAAATCGTTTCTGCCGTAGCCTTTGTCGCTGACGATCAAATCGATATCGGTGGGATAGTTCGGAATGGAATAGTGATGGTATACGTTAATGCCGTTCTCGGTGAGCCGCTTTTCAAACTTCACGGCAGTGGGCTGGTCGGCAAAGCGCGTCAGCACCACGGAGTTGACGCAGAGTCCGCGCTTGCGGAACACGTCAAGCAGGCGCAGCACGTCGAGGTCATAGGTAATGCCCAGGTCGCCGCGCACCTTGTTTTTCTCGATGTCGTCGGCGTTGATAACGATCACGATCTCCGCCTCATCCTTGAGCTGCATGAGCATTTGCAGCTTGGAGTCGGGCTTAAAGCCGGGCAGCACGCGCGAGGCATGGTAGTCGTCGAACAGCTTGCCGCCGAATTCCAGATAGAGCTTGCCGCCAAACTGCGCGATTCTGTCGCGGATATGCTGGGACTGGGTTTCCAGATATTTATTATTATCGAATCCTATTCTCATAGTGTAGCCTCCTATCACAACACCGTATTATACTGCAGATTTCCGTCACTTTAATGCGAATAAAGAATAAAAAGGAAAATTTCACACATGCCGTTTCGTTGACAGTTTCACCCTCAAGGCATATAATAGAGATATTACGGAACAAAGAAGGGGTATGGATGAAAATTACCGTTCTGGCAGAAAACACCTCGTCGAGCGCGGACATCGGCTGCGAGCACGGACTGTCGCTGTTTGTAGAGACGGGAGCGCATAAAATCCTGTTTGACATGGGACAAACCGCGCTCTTTGCCGAAAACGCCGCGAAGCTGGGCGTCCGCTTGAAGGAGGCGGATATTGCCGTGCTGTCCCACGGGCACTACGACCACGGCGGCGGTCTGCGGCGCTTTCTGGAGCTGAACAAAACCGCGCCCGTTTATTTGAGCCGCTACGCCTTTGAGCCGCACTATAACGGCACGGAAAAATACATCGGTCTCGCGCCCGACCTGCGGGGCAGCGACCGCCTGTGCTTTACGGACGGACAGACGGACATCGCGGACGGCATAACGCTTTACTCCTGCAACGACCGTCCACGTCTGCACGACTGCGGCAGCGCGAACCTCAACCGCATGGAAAACGGCGTGCTGTTGCCCGAGGACTTCCGCCACGAGCAGTATCTTCTCATCGAGGAAAACGGCAGGAGGGTGCTGTTCAGCGCCTGCTCGCACAAGGGAATCCTCAACATAACGGAGTGGTTCCGACCGGATGTGCTGGTAGGCGGCTTTCACCTGATGAAGTACCCCTGCGGCGACGCGCTCAGGGATATTGCGCGGCAGCTTGACCGCTATCCGACAGACTTCTACACCTGCCACTGCACGGGCGCGGAGCAGTTTGCCTTTATGAAGCAGCATATGCGCAGACTGCACTATTGTGCGTGCGGAAGCTCTTTTAGGGTTTAGTGTTGAGTGTGGAGTTTTTTGAGTGTGGAGTGTGGAGTTTTGGTCGGTCGGCTGAGCCGACAATCAATCCGCGGCAACGTGACGTTGCATCCAATCCGCGCAACTAACGTTTGTTAGCAACTTAACCGTCCTGCACGCGCTCGTTGCCACGAGGGGGCAATCCGCGCAAGCGACGTTTAGCAAAAACTTAACCGTCATGCACGCGCTATAAGGCGGCGTTTGTCCGACGTTTTGCCAAACCGACTTCTTAATAGCCGCACCGAGTGCAGCGTCACGCTGCCACTGAGAGGCGAGGCACCCGACCGAGAAAGTTTTTCTTTACAATGGGCGTATATTGTTATATAATTAACATAATGGCGTGACGGCGGGGCGACCGTCTGCACGCTAAAAAGCGAATAAATGGAGGAATCAACATGGGCTACACAATTGCGCAGAAGATTATTAAAGAGCACCTTGTGTCAGGCGAAATGACCGTCGGCAGCGACATCGGTCTGAGAATCGACCAGACGCTGACACAGGACGCTACGGGAACGATGGCATACATAGAATACGAGGCGATGGGTATTCCCCGCGTTAAAACCGAAAAGAGCGTGGCGTACATCGACCATAACACCCTGCAGACAGGCTTTGAAAATGCCGACGACCACCGCTTCATCCAGTCGGTGTGCAAGAAGCACGGCATCTGCTTCTCCCGTCCCGGCAACGGTATCTGCCATCAGGTACATCTGGAGCGCTTCGGCAAGCCCGGCAAAACCCTGATCGGCTCCGACAGCCACACTCCCACAGGCGGCGGCATCGGTATGCTCGCCATCGGCGCGGGCGGCCTTGACGTGGCGGTTGCCATGGGCGGCGGCGCTTATTATATCACCATGCCCAAAATGGTGCGCGTCAACCTCACAGGCAAGCTCTCCCCGTGGGTATCGGCTAAGGATATCATCCTCGCGGTGCTGCGCGTTATGAGCGTTAAGGGCGGCGTAGGCAAAATCGTTGAGTACGGCGGCGAGGGCGTCAAGACCCTGAGCGTGCCCGAAAGAGCCACCATTACCAACATGGGCGCCGAGCTGGGCGCCACCACATCCGTATTCCCCTCCGACGAAACCACCAGAGCCTTCCTTAAAGCGCAGGACAGGGAAGAGGACTACCGCGAGCTGAGCGCAGACGCCGACGCGGTGTATGACGAGGTAATCGAAATCAACCTCTCCGAGCTGGAGCCGCTGGCTGCGTGCCCCCACTCTCCCGACAACATCAAAACCATTAAAGAGCTGGAGGGCAAGACCGTCGATCAGGTTTGCATCGGCTCCTGCACCAACTCCAGCTATCTCGATATGATGCGCGTGGCGCATATCTTAAAGGGCAAAAAGGTTGCCGACAACGTTTCGCTGGCAATCGCGCCCGGCAGCAAGCAGGTGTTCAATATGCTGGCGCTCAACGGCGCGCTGGGCGATATGATCGCGGCGGGCGCGCGTATTCTGGAAAGCGCCTGCGGCCCCTGCATCGGCATGGGTCAGTCCCCTAACAGCAAGGGCGTTTCGCTGCGCACCTTCAACCGCAACTTTGAAGGCAGAAGCGGCACCGCCGACGGTCAGATCTACCTGGTATCTCCCGAAACAGCGGCGGTCTCCGCGCTGGCAGGCGTGTTCACCGACCCGAGATGTCTCGGCGCGGCGGCTGAGATTGAAATGCCCGGGAAGTTTTTGATCAACGACAACATGGTCATCGACCCCGCTCCCGTTGAGGAGATGGACAGCGTGCAGATTCTGCGCGGTCCCAACATCAAGGAATATCCCGCCACCAGCCCCCTGACCGACAGCATTGAGGCAAGCTGCTCGCTCAAGGTAGGCGACAACATCACTACCGACCACATCATGCCCGCAGGCGCCAAGATTCTGCCCCTGCGTTCCAATATTCCGAAAATCTCGGAGCACTGCTTCACCGTCTGCGACAAGGAGTTCCCCGCGAGAGCCAAGGCGCTCGGCAAGAGCATCATCGTCGGCGGCGAGAACTACGGACAGGGCTCGTCCCGTGAGCACGCCGCGCTGGCGCCCCTCTATCTGGGCGTTAAGGCGGTGCTGGTGAAGAGCTTCGCGCGTATTCACAAGAGCAACCTGATCAACGCGGGCATTCTCCCCCTGACCTTCAAGGACGCGGCGGATTACGACAAAATCAAACTCGGCGATATGCTGGCGCTGCCCGAGGTAAAGAAGGAGATAGCGGCCGCGCAGGACGTGACCGTTGTTAATCAGACCACGGGCGAGAGCTTCAAGGCGGAATGTGAGCTGTCCGACAGAACAAGAGCGATCATCATCGCGGGCGGACTGCTTGACTATACAAAGGAGAACAGCTAATGGACAAGATTCAAATGACTACGCCGCTCGTTGAGATGGACGGCGACGAGATGACCAGGGTCATCTGGCAGCAGCTGAAGGATATCCTCATCACTCCCTATGTGGACTTAAAGACCGAATACTATGACCTCGGCCTTAAAATGCGCAACGACACCGACGACCAGGTGACCATCGACAGCGCCAACGCCACCAAGAAATACGGCGTGGCTGTCAAGTGCGCCACCATCACGCCCAACGCGGCGCGCATGACCGAATATAACCTCAAGAGCATGTGGAAGTCCCCCAACGGCACCATCCGTGCGATCCTTGACGGCACCGTGTTCCGCAGCCCCATCCTCGTCAAGGGCATTACCCCCTACATTCCCACCTGGAAAAAGCCCATCTGCATCGCGCGTCACGCCTACGGCGACGTGTATAAAAACACCGAGATGCGCGTGGAGGCAGGCTCCAAGGCGGAGCTGTGCGTCACCAAGCCCGACGGCACCGAGGAGCGCAGCACCATCTTTGACTTCACCACCGACGGCGTTATCCAGGGTATGCACAACCTCGACAAGAGCATTTCCTCTTTCGCGCGCAGCTGCTTCAACTACGCGCTCGACCAGAAGCTCGACGTATGGTTCGCCACCAAGGACACCATCAGCAAGATTTACGACCACCGCTTCAAGGATATCTTCGCGGAGATCTTCGAGAACGAGTACAAGGACAAGTTCGAGGAGGCGGGCATAGAGTTCTTCTACACCCTGATCGACGACGCCGTGGCGCGCGTGATCCGCAGCGAGGGCGGCTATATGTGGGCGTGCAAGAACTACGACGGCGACGTGATGAGCGACATGATCGCCACCGCGTTCGGCTCTCTTGCCATGATGACCAGCGTGCTGGTATCTCCCGACGGCATCTACGAATACGAGGCGGCGCACGGCACCGTGCAGCGCCACTATTACAAGTACCTCAAGGGCGAGGAGACCTCCACCAACTCTGTGGCGACCATCTTCGCGTGGACAGGAGCGCTGAGAAAGCGCGGCGAGCTGGACAAGCTGCCCGAGCTTTCGGCGTTTGCCGACAAGCTGGAGCAGGCGACGGTGCAGACCATTGAGGACGGCATCATGACAGGCGACCTCTACCTGATTTCCACTCTGCCCAACAAGCAGAAGGTCAACACCGAGGCATTCCTGAGAGCCATCAACGAAAGACTGGAAAAGGCTCTGGCGTAATCGGAGCAGTTCAAAACAGTTCTGAAAATATCATTCATCACTGCGGGCGGGCGCTTAGTCCGCCCGCAAATCAGCACATAGAAGGAGCAAGTGTGTAATGTCTAAAAGTGACAGCATTTCGATGTCGGTTATCAGGCGACTGCCAAGATATTACCGCTTTTTATCGGAGCTTGACGAACAGCATGTGGAGCGGATTTCCTCCAACAGGCTGGCGCAGATCATGCATGTGACCGCCTCGCAGGTGCGGCAGGACCTCAACTGCTTCGGCGGCTTCGGGCAGCAGGGCTACGGCTACAGCGTGGGACAGCTCCGTCTTGAAATCCAAAACATACTGGGACTCAACAGCCGCCGCCCCGCCGTCCTGATCGGCGCGGGAAACTTCGGCACCGCCATCGCGCACCACATTGATTTTGAAAAGCTCGGCTTTTCGCTGGCGGGTTGCTTTGAGACGGACGAGGGGAAAATCGGCAGCAGGCTGATGGACGGCATTATCATCCGGAACGAAGCGGAGCTGGAGAGCTTTTGCCGCGAGCAGAAGATAGAGGCGGCGTTCCTCTGTATTCCCAAGCAGACGGCGGAGTCGGTCATCGGCAGGCTGTACCGCCTCGGCGTGCGGTGCTACTGGAATTTCAGCCACTACGACATCGCCGCCAAATACCCCGACGCCATCGTGGAAAACGTCCACCTCAACGACACCCTCATGACACTTTCCTACCGCATCACGAACAGTAATTGAGAACAGACAATTGAGAACGGACAATTGAGAATGGACAATTGAGAATGGACAATTGAGAATTTTGGTCGGGAAGACAGCACGGTTCAATAAAAGCCATGCGTTCCCGACCGAAAAATAGTAATGGAACCGGGCAGACAAGGTGGTTTTAAAGCCAACCTGTCTGCCCGACCTTCATTTTCCATTTTCAATTTTCAATTTTCAATTTGACGGCGATTGCCGTCAGGCTTCCCGATTGATTTACTATGATTGTGTCCGATAACAATGGGGTGTTCCTTTACACTTCGCAGGTCATGCGTCCCCGTGTTTGATTTTATTCCAATATGCCTGAAACGCCTGCTCGTTTTTGTTGTCGCCGTAATGGTAGTAAACGCTGTCTTTGATGCTGTCGGGCAGGTATTGCTGGGGAATATAATGGTTGGGATAATCGTGCGGATAGCGGTAGAACTGCCCCTTGTTGGGGTTGTCCTCGCCGTCGTAATGCTTGTTTTGCAGCTGACGGGGAATAGGGCCGCTGTTGCCGCGCCGTATGTCTGCCAGCGCGCGGTCGATTGCCTGCTCGCCCGAATTGGATTTGGGTGCGTTCGCCACGAGGATCACCGCGTCCGCCAGAGGGATCCGCGCCTCGGGCAGCCCCACTGCCTGCGCAATGTCTACGCATGACTTGACGATTGCAATCGCCTGCGGATAGGCAAGCCCCACGTCCTCGCACACGCATACCATCAGACGGCGGCACGCGCCCGGCAGGTCGCCTGCTTCCAGCAGCCTGCCGAGGTAATGCAGCGCGGCGTTTGCGTCGCTGCCGCGCATACTCTTTTGATAGGCGGACAGAATGTCGTAATGCTCGTCGCCCTCGCGGTCATACCGCATGGCGCTGCGCTGCACCAGACCGTTCACAATGTCCTCGGTGACAATGCGCCTGTCGCCGTCGCGCTCGGCGGCAATGACGGAAAGCTCCAGCGCGTTCATCGCCTTGCGCACGTCGCCGCCGCAGCCCGCCGCGATTTTGCGCGCGCACGCCTCGGGGAGGTCGATTTGAATGTCCTGCTCCTCCTCCAGCAGCCTTGCCGCGCGGTAAACCGCCTTTTCCACCTCGTCGCGCTCCACGCTCTTGAACTCAAACACCGTTGAACGGCTGAGAATCGCGTTGTAGACATAAAAATACGGGTTCTCGGTGGTGGAGGCTATCAGGGTAATGCTGCCGTTCTCAATGTATTCCAGCAGGGTTTGCTGCTGCTTTTTGTTGAAGTACTGAATCTCGTCCAGATAGAGCAGGATCCCGTTGATGCCCGCGAACGTGCCCAGCTGCGACACGATCTCCTTGATATCGGCGGTGGAGGCGGTGGTGCCGTTGAGCTTGCGCAGGGTCTTGTTGGTTTTGTTGGCTATGTAGGTCGCCAGCGTGGTTTTGCCCACGCCCGACGGACCGTAGAATATCAGATTGGGAATGCTGCCGCTCTCGATAATGCGGCGCAGCGGCTTGTTCTCTCCGAGCAAATGCCGCTGTCCCACAATGTCGTCCAACGTCTGTGGACGAAAGCGGTCGGCAAGAGGCTTATTCATTATGATCACCATTCCAAATTCAAAAAAGGGGCTGCCTTTTGGTGACAGCCCTTTTTTTCTATAGATTACGCATAGAGGGGGTATTTTTTGCAGATTTCTTCAACGCCTGCTCTTACCTTCTCTTTGCTGTTGTCGTAGTCGTTGAGCACGAGGGTGATGTACTCGGCGATCTTGTCCATATCCTCCTCGTTCAGACCGCGCGTCGTCACTGCCGCGGTGCCGATGCGCACGCCGCTGGTGACAAACGGTGAGCGCGGCTCGCCGGGGATGGTGTTCTTGTTGACGGTGATGTAGCAGTCGTCCAGACGCGCCTCCAGATCCTTGCCCGTCACGTCGGAATCGCGCAGGTCAAGCAGCAGCACATGGTTGTCGGTGCCGCCCGAAACGAGCTTGCAGCCGCGCTTGAGCAGACCCTCCGCCAGCGCCTTGCAGTTGCTGACGATCTTCGCGCCGTACTCCTTGAACTCGGGCTTGAGCGCCTCGCCGAAGCAAACCGCCTTGGCAGCGATGGTGTGCATCAGAGGACCGCCCTGCGTGCCGGGGAAAATCGCCTTGTCGATCGCCTTGGCAAACTCCTCGCGGCAGAGGATCATACCGCCTCTGGGTCCGCGCAGGGTCTTGTGCGTGGTGGTGGTGACGAACTCGCAGTAGGGAACGGGGTTGGGATGTACGCCTGCGGCGACCAGTCCCGCGATGTGCGCCATGTCGACCATCAGATAGGCGCCCACGGCGTCTGCGATCTCTCTGAGCTTGGCAAAGTCGATGATGCGCGGATAAGCGGAAGCGCCCGCTACGATCAGCTTGGGCTTACACTCTTTTGCGATTTCGAGCACCTTGTCGTAGTCAATGCGGTGGGTCACGCTGTCAACGCCGTAGGGAACGAAGTTGAAGTATTTGCCCGACATATTAACGGGAGAGCCGTGGGTGAGGTGACCGCCCTCGTTGAGGTTCATGCCCATGACGGTGTCGCCGGGGTTGAGCATGGCAAAGTAAACCGCCATGTTCGCCTGAGCGCCCGAGTGCGGCTGCACATTGGCGTGCTCCGCGCCGAACAGTTCGCAGGCGCGCTTGCGGGCGATTTCTTCCACTACGTCAACGCACTCGCAGCCGCCGTAGTAGCGCTTGCCGGGATAGCCCTCGGCGTACTTATTGGTGAGGTGGCTGCCCATTGCCGCCATGACGGCAGGCGTCACGATGTTTTCGCTGGCGATCAGCTCCAGGTTTCTGCGCTGTCTTTTCAGCTCGCTGTCCATAGCCTCGCCGACGGCGGGGTCATACTCCTTCAGGTATTCCAGAGCAGCGATGTTCGTTAATTCACTCATGTTACAATTCCCCTTTGTACTTGATAAATTATATATGAAAACTTTGTCGGATAGCTTTGTCCTTCAGACGGATCAAATCGTCCAGGGTTTCAATTTTGCCCGCGTCGTTGCGCAGTGCCGCCGCGCCGCGGACGCCCTTAAAATAGCCCGCGACCAGCTTGCGTGCCTGCCGCAGGGCGATGTATTCGCCCTTATAGGCGACCATTTTTTCCACATGCGCCACCATTACGCCGAGCTTTTCTTCGAGATCGGGATAATACAGCGGCAGCGCGGGATTGTCGAGAAAGGTGTTGATCTGCGTAAATATCCACGGATTGCCCATGCTTGCCCTGCCGATCATCACAAAGTCGCAGCCCGTAAAGTCGAGGATCTGCTTGGCTTTTTTGGCGGAGTCGATGTCGCCGTTGGCGATAACGGGAATGCGCACGCTCTGCTTCACCTGACGGATGAGGTCGTAGTCGACGGGCGGCTTGTAATACTGCTGACGGGTCCTGCCGTGAACGGCTATCGCCGCCGCGCCTGCCTGCTCGCAGATTTGCGCGACCTCCACGGCGTTGACCATGGTATCGTCCCAGCCCTTGCGGATCTTTACCGTAACGGGCACATCGACCGCGCGCACCACCGCAGCGGTGATCTCGCCGCAGAGCGCAGGCGTTTTCATCAGCGCGCTGCCGCTGCCGCCGCCGCTTATTTTCGGCGCGGGACAGCCCATGTTGATGTCGATGATATCGGGCTTATTGCGCATGGCGCTCAGCGCCGCCTCTGCCATGCAGGAGGGGTCGTCGCCGAATATCTGGATACCGCAGGGGCGCTCCTGCGCGGAGATATCCATCAGCTCCTCGCTCTTTTTGCTGCCGAAGGACAGCGCCCTGGAGCTGACCATCTCGCTGACGCAGTAGCCCGCGCCCATAGCCATGCACAGCTCGCGGTAGGCGCGGTCGGTAACGCCCGCCATCGGTGCGAGAAGCGCCTTGGAGCGCAGCGCAACGCCGCCTATAGTCCCGGCGGTCATGCGCCCGCGGCGCCTCCTCTGCCGCCGAGCTTGGTGGATATCAGCATCACAAGCACCACGACCACCCCAACGCCGACGCAAAACCACGACACAATGCCCGCGGTGTAGTCGGTGGCGTAGCCCTTGTTGCTGACGGACTTGTCCATCTTGACGGAGTTAATGCCCGTAGGCTCCTCCGCGTCCTCAATCAGCTGGGCGTATTCGTCGCGCGGCGACTCGGTTTCGGGCTCGTAGTACTCCGTAGGCTCCTCCGTCCAGACGGGCTCGGTGTAGGGTTCGGTGGGCTCGGGCTCGGTATAGGGTTCGGTGTAGGGCTCGGTATAAGGCTCGGTGCTGATTGTTTCATACGTCGGTTCGTTGACATCCTCGCCGACGGAGGATTCCCGGTCCCGGAAGGGACGCCAGACGGTGGTTTCCTCGGCGCCCGCGGAAATGCTTGCGGCGGTCAGCAAAAGGGTAAGCGCCGCAAAAACGGGTAATACAAATCGGATGACATGCCTCAACATTTCATTTACCTCTGTAAAATATGGGTTCAAATTCATACTTAGACCCATTATACCAAAGAATCTCCAACAATGCAACCCCCAAT
>ONEN01000045.1 GCA_900316815.1 uncultured Eubacteriales bacterium
GTTTACAGCGGCAAGTATCACCTGTTCGGCGAATATTTTGACTTCGGCTTTGACAGGGCGGCGATCATCATCGCCGGCCGCACCGAAACGCTGCTGTACTCCTACTACTTCGCCGAGCCCTACCGCGCCGCGGGCTATAACGTGCTGGTGATCGACAACCGCTCCCACGGAAAGTCGGACGGCAGGCTCAACTCGCTCGGCTACCATGAGCACCGCGATATCCTGCGCTGGGCGCAGATGCTGCACGACGACTGCGGCAACCGTCAGGTGATGCTCCACGGTATCTGTATCGGCGCCTCCAACGCGCTCTTTGCCCTGACCGCCGACGACTGTCCCGATTATATGCAGGGTATGGTGAGCGAGGGTATGTTCACCTGCTTCTATGAGAGCCTGTATTATCACATCAAAGAGATGAAGCAGCCCGTGCAGCCCTCGCTGGCGGAGGTGCGCGGCTATACGAAGCTTTTTACGGGATACGATATCAAAAAGGACGGCCCTGTCTTCCGCATCCATAGGCTGAAAAAGCCCATCCTCATGCTGCAGAGCAGGGAGGATAAATACTCGCTCCCGTCGCGCGCCAAGGATCTTTATGATCTTTGTACCGCGCCGAAGAGACTGGTCTACTTCCGCAAGGGAGCGCATTCTCATATAAAAATTAACGCGCCGGAAAAATATGACGGCGTAATTATTGATTTTTTGCGCGAATTATGTCATAATAATACCATCACCGACGGCATTATCGGTGATGAAACATAATCTTTCAATTGCGGCGCAGCCGCGGAAAGGAGAACTATATGAATTGTCAAAATTGCGGCGCAGAGGTCGGCGATAAGCGTTTCTGCCCTCAGTGCGGTGCACAGGTGCAGACAGCTCCCGCTGCAGTCCCCGCAGCAGCTCCCGCACAGCCTGCCTCTCAGGGCAACTATACGCAGGTGCTGGTGTTCGGCATCCTCGGTCTGGCGCTCGGCGCATCCACGGGTATTGTCGGTCTGATTTTTTCCATTCTCGGCATCAGGAAGGCTAACGAGTACATCGCCACCTACGGGGACATCTCCACACAGGTGCGTATCGGCAAAAGACTGGCCATTGCGGGTCTGATTGTCAGCATTGTGATGATAGTGCTCTATATTCTGCTCTTTGTTCTGGGCATTTTCATCGGTCTGCATGCTGCGTCGACGGAAGGTCATGATAGCTTCGTAAGCGTGGTCAGCAGACTGGATGAGCTGGAGCGCGCCTTCAATTAATTCCGAAAAAAACGCCGGGGTGTTCTCGGCGTTTTTTGCATAGCAGACGTACATATTCATGAAGTAATAGCGCATGATAGAAAGGAAGGCAGCATGAAACAAACGCTTTCAAAAAAACAGCGACACATCAAGAGGGTGAGTATTATTCTCATTGCCGCCGTCCTTTCTTATGTCATTTTTTCCATGGCGGGCTCGGTGCTGGTGTTCCGCATTATCTTTGCGAGAACTGCCGCCGTGAACGCCTTTGAGCTGACCTACCCCGACGTAGACGCGGCGCGTTATCCGCGCGAGGAGATCTCCTTCGACTCGGGCGGCAACCGGCTGCGCGGCGCGGTTTACCGTCCGCAGGGGAAGAGCGAGGGGCTGGTGCTGGTACTCAACGGCATCAACTGCTGTCTGGACCGCCACCTGCCCGAGATCATGCGCTTTGTCGACTGCGGCTTCACCGCCCTCACCTTTGAGAATACGGGCGTGGGGCAGAGCGAGGGAGATACGACCGTCGGCCTGGCGCAGGCGCGGCTCGACGCGGAGGCTGCCATCGCTTTCATCAGGCAGGATGAAACGCTGTCGGGGCTGCCGCTGGTGCTCTACGGGCATTCGCTCGGCGGCTACGCGGCGGCGACCGCTCTGCGCGGCGGAGAGGATATCCGCGCGGCGGTGTGTGTGTCGAGCTTCAACTCGCCGAATGAAAATATGCGCTACAACGCGAGGGCGCGTGTGGGCGTGCTGGCGGATGTGCAGTATCCCTTTATGTGCCTGCAAAATTATTTTCTGTTCGGCGACAAATCGGACGATACCGCCGTCGGTGCGATCAACGCCACCGACACGCCCGTCATGATAGTCGGCGGCAGCTTTGATGAGATCGTTCCCTCGGAAATCAGCCTGCTGGACAGAGCGGACGAGCTCACCAATCCCAACGCCGTTACGCTGCGGATCGACGACCCCTACCGCGCGCGCCACAGCAGTGCCTGGCTGAGCCGCGACGCCGCACGGTACCTTGCCGAGACGGATGATCCCACCGACAAGCAGCGCGCCAATGTGCTGGACGACGCGTTCATGGAGCGCGTGGTGTCGTTCTATCGCCAATCAATTCAATAAAAAAGACCGCACACGCCGAAAAATGACCCGACCCCCGAAAGTTAGACCAAAATCTAACTAACGGAGGTCGGTTTTGTTATACTTCGTCTTCCTCCCAGAACAGCTCGTCCAGGGTCTTTCCTAAAGTTCTGCATATCGCGCGGCAGAGCTTGATGGTGGGGTTGTAGTCGCCCTTTTCAATGGCGTTTATCGTCTGCCGGCTCACGCCCACGCGTTCGGCGAGCTGCTGCTGCGACAGATCCAGCGCGGCGCGCGCGCTTTTGAGTCGTAAATTCTTCATTCCTTTTCAGCCGCCTTCTTGTCCGTCAGATTTTTGATCAGCTGCACGGCGCCCAGAACCAGGAACAGCGAACCCATGCAGGGATAGATCACCTGTTCGTTGAGCAGACCGTCGGTGAAAAAGGGCACGCCCTTGACGAGGTTCATAATGAACGTTCCCGTATTGACGCCGCCGATGCAGACCCAGAGGATCAGCGAAATATGACGGCGCTCGTTAATTGCCTCGTAGGCGTCTTTGAAGATACAGATGGCGGCGAACACCGTGACGGACGCCATGGTGCCGATGAACAGCATCGCGGTCAGCTGTGCCCACCTGACGCCGACCGTGTCCAGAAAGCCGCACACGGTGATGTAAACCAGCAGCGTAAAGAACGCGTATTTATACGCATGATTCCGCGCGGTGATCTGCCGCTCGTCAAACTTCGGTTTATTGCCGTTTTTGTTGCGGATCAGGAACAGGACGAGAAAAATCACCAGTGCAAGCGCGATCCCCACATAAAATCCCATCAACCATGATTTGCTGTCTTTCATCATACCCGACATCTCCTTGAAATAGTATTACGATTTGACCCGTTATGGTTATCATACCATACGGACTACATAATGTCAAGTATAAATTACAAAAAGAGTTGGATAGTTGAATAATTGTCAATTTTCCGTTAAACGGTAAGCGCTCCAATAAGCTCTCCCACCTTGTCATGGAAAACAAGATCCGCCTGACTGTCGAACGGGGTTCTGTCGCGGTTGATCAGAACGACGGTATCTCCCTGAAAATAGCGGATAAAGCCCGCGGCGGGGTAGACGGTAAGGCTGGTGCCCGCGATGATCAGGGTGTCCGCCTGCATGATCGCGTTGAGCGCCCCGTTGACAACGCTGTCGTCCAGTCCCTCCTCGTAAAGCACGACGTCGGGCTTGATGACGCCGCCGCAGCCGCAGGTGGGAACGCCCTTGCTGTTCTTGATGTACTCCGCCGTGAAGAATTTGCGGCACCTGCGGCAATGGTTGCGCAGTACGCTGCCGTGCAGCTCATACACGCGGCGGCTCCCCGCTGCCTGGTGCAGACCGTCTATGTTCTGCGTCACCACTGCTAGCAGCTTGCCCGCGCGCTCCAGCTCCGCGAGCTTTAAGTGCGCCTTATTGGGAAGCTTGTCCAGACAGAGCATTTTATCGCGGTAAAAGTGGTAGAACTCGTCCGTGTGCCGCTCAAAAAAGGTGTGGCTGAGGATTTCCTCGGGCGGATAATCGTATTTCTGATTGTAAAGGCCGTCAACGCTGCGGAAGTCGGGAATGCCGCTTTCGGTGCTCACACCCGCGCCGCCGAAAAAGACGATGCGGCGGCTTTTGTCTATTACCTGCTGCAGTTGTTCAATCGTGCTCATGGTGTCCCTCCTGAGAATAATGGTACCTTCATTATAGCCCCGGCGCCCGTTCAAATCAATAAGCGGAGGAGTGTTTTTTCAAACGGATTTATTGTTAAAAAATTAACATAATATACTCAGGGCAAAACACTTGAAAAATTGGGCGCAGTGTGTTAAAATTAAGTTGAAACTATGGGTTTTTGGGGTAAATTCGCACAAAACCTGTAGAGAAACAATATATTATCCGTCAGAATGGAGTTGATTTTTATGGCAAGAAGCGCTGGCGTCCTTCTCTCGATTACTTCGCTTCCTTCCCCCTACGGCATCGGAACCATCGGCAAAGAGGCCCGCGCCTTTGCGGACTTCCTGAAAAAGGCCGGTCAAAAGGTTTGGCAGATTCTGCCCGTCGGTCCGACAAGCTACGGCGACTCGCCGTATCAGTCATTTTCAACCTATGCGGGTAACCCCTACCTCATCGACCTCGATACCCTGGCCGAAGAGGGCTTGGTGACAAAAGAGGAGCTTGACAGCTGCGACTGGGGCTACAGCGACCGCAAGGTTGAGTACGATAAGATTTACAACGGCAGATTCAAGATTCTGAGAATCGCTTACGAGAATTTCAAGAAGAGGGATCCCAAGAGCAGAGAACAGAGGAAATACCGTGCGTTTGTGCGCAAAAACAGCAAGTGGCTGAATAATTACGCCCTCTTTATGGCGGTTAAGAACAGCTTTAACATGGCTTCCTGGACCGAATGGCCCGAGGATATCAAAATGCGCGAGGAAACCGCGGTGCGCCGCTATGAGCGCAAGCTGAGAAACGACGTCAACTTCTGGAAATTTATTCAGTACAAGTTCTATGAGCAGTGGGAGGACTTCCGCGCTTATGTCAACGGTCTGGGCATCAAGATTTTGGGCGATATGCCCATCTATGTGGCGATGGACAGCGCCGACACCTGGGCGAACCCCGAGCTGTTCCAGCTTTACGACGACGGCGATCCCATTGCGGTGGCAGGCTGCCCGCCCGATTATTTCTCCGCCACGGGTCAGCTGTGGGGCAACCCGCTCTATGACTGGGATTACCTCAGGGAGACCGGCTACGAGTGGTGGTTCGAGCGTGTCAAGGCGGCGTCCAAGCTCTATGACATCACCCGTATCGACCACTTCCGCGCGTTCGCCAGCTACTACTCCATTCCGTATCCCGCTGAGAACGCGGTCAACGGCAAGTGGGTCGAGGGCCCGCGCATTGAGTTCTTCCGCATGATGGAAGAGGCCTGCGGCAAGATCGAGATCGTCGCGGAGGATCTGGGTACCCTTACCCCCGATGTTACCGAGCTGATGGAGCAGACGGGTTATCCCGGCATGAAGGTGCTGGAATTTGCCTTTGACAGCGGCGAGGAAAACGACTATCTGCCGCACAACTACACCAACAATTGCGTTGTTTACACCGGCACCCACGATAACGACACCGTTATGGGCTGGCTGGAAACGGCAAAGCCCGAGGATGTGAACTTCGCGAGATCATATTGCAAGATGCCTCCCGATGAGCCGTTCAACTGGGGACTGATCCGCACCGCGTACGAGAGCAAGGCTGACCTTGCCATCGTTCCCCTGCAGGATATTCTCGGTCTGGGCAAGGAAGCGCGCATGAATACGCCTTCCACGGCGGACAGCAACTGGGCATGGCGCGTCGGCAAGGACGACTGCACCGAGGCACTTGCGGAAAAATTAAAAACAATGTCTGTAAACAGCGGACGACTGGAGGACTAAATTTATGGCTAACATTATGGAAATGCTGGAGCTCACCGCGCAGTCTATGTATTGCAAAACCGTTCCGGAGCTGACAGCCTCCGAGCTGCACCTCGCGCTCGGCAAGGCGGTTATGGGCGAGATCGCCCCCAACTGGGCAAAGAGCAAGGCAAAGCACGACAGTGAGAGAAGAGCTTACTACTTCTCCGCGGAATTCCTGATGGGCAGAATGATGTACAACAACCTCTATTGCCTGGGTATTCTGGAGGACGTTACCAAGATGCTCAAGAAGAAGGGCATTGACATCAACGTGTTCGAGGATATCGACGACGCGGCGCTCGGCAACGGCGGTCTGGGAAGACTGGCTGCCTGCTATCTCGACTCCGCCGCCACACAGGAGGTTCCGCTTGACGGCTATGGCATCCGTTACAAGTACGGTCTGTTCAAGCAGCTGATCGAGGACGGCTATCAGGTTGAGGTCGCCGACAACTGGCAGCGCTTTGAGGATCCCTGGTGCATCCGCAAGGAGGACGAGGCGGTTACCGTTTCCTTTAAGGATCAGACCGTCAAGGCAGTTCCCTATGATATGGCTGTTATCGGCTGCAAGACCGACAACATCAATACCCTGCGTCTGTGGCAGGCGGAAGCGGTCAACGAGTTTGACTTCACCGCCTTCAACAACACCCAGTATGACGCGGCTGTTAAAGAAAAGAACGACGCGGAGAACATCTCCAAGGTGCTCTACCCGAACGATAACAAGTACGAGGGCAAGGTGCTCCGCCTGAAGCAGCAGTACTTCTTCTGCTCCGCTTCCCTGCAGGACATCATGCGCCGCTACAAGGCAAAGCACGGCAACGATTTCAGCTTCTTTGCTCAGGAGAACGCTATTCAGCTGAACGATACCCACCCCGTATCCTGCGTTCCCGAGCTGGTTCGCCTGCTTCAGCTGGAGGGCATGGGCTTTGACGAGGCGTTTGAAATCGCCCGCAAGACCTGCTCCTACACCAACCACACCGTACTCAGCGAGGCGCTGGAGAAATGGAGCGCCGACCTGATGACCCAGGTTATCCCCGAGATTTACGACATCATCTGCCTGATCGCCAACAAGTGTCAGGAAGAGCTGATCGCCAAGGGAGTCGGCGGCGATGTGCGCGCGAAGATGCGCATTATCGACGGCAACGCTGTCCACATGGCAAGACTGGCTACCTATGCCGGCACCTATGTCAACGGCGTGGCGCAGCTCCACACCGAGATCCTCAAGAGAGATCTGCTCAAGGAGTGGTACCAGGTTTATCCCGAGCGCTTCCTCAACAAGACAAACGGCATCACCCAGCGCCGCTGGCTCGGTCTGTGCAACCCCGAGCTCTCCGATCTCATCACCGAGAAGGTCGGCTCCGACGACTGGCTGATCGACCTGAGCAAGCTCAGCGTGCTCAACGACTGCTGCGACGGCAGAACCATCAGCAAGTTCAATAAGATCAAGGCGAAGAAGAAGGTTCAGCTCGCCGAGTATATCAAGAAGATGGACGGCTTCGATGTCAATCCCGACACCATCTTTGACGTACAGGTCAAGCGTCTGCACGAGTACAAGAGACAGCTGATCAACGCGTTCTCTATCATGGCTATCTACTTCCGCATTAAGGAAGGCAAGCTGCCCAACTGGACGCCCACTACCTTCATCTTCGGCGCGAAGGCGGCGCCCGGCTACGCGAGAGCGAAGGCTATCATTAAGTATATCACCGAGATCGCCAACCTCGTCAACAACGATCCCGACACCAAGGATCTGCTGCAGGTGTTCTTCATCTCCAACTACAACGTATCCTACGCGGAGAAGATCGTGGTTGCGGCGGACATCTCCGAGCAGACCTCCACAGCGGGTCTGGAGGCTTCCGGTACCGGCAACATGAAGTTCATGCTCAACGGTGCGGTCACCCTCGGCACCTGGGACGGTGCGAACATCGAGATCGCGGAGTGCGCAGGCGTTGAGAACGAGTATATCTTCGGCGCAAGAGTAGAGGATATCGAGAGAGTGAAGCGCGAGGGCTACAATCCTCTCGGCATGATCGAGGCGAATCCCGAGCTCAAGAGAGTGGTAGACACCCTGATCGACGGCACCTTTGACGATGACGGTGCAACCGGCGAGGGCAGCTTCCGCGAGCTCCACCACGCGCTCACCAAGGGTACCCACTGGCATGATCCCGACCACTACTTCCTCATTCTGGATCTTCCCGATTATATCGAGACCAAGATCCGCGCCAATGCGGACTATGCTGACCGCAAGGCGTTCGGCAAGAAGTGCCTGCTCAACATTGCCAACGCGGGCAAGTTCTCCTCCGACAGAGCGATTCTGGAATATGCCAACGAGATCTGGCACGTTTCCCATAAATAATTCTTTGTGCTTCCAGGGGGCACGCGGTGTTTGCCGCGTGTCCCTTTTGTCAGTTCCGGGAGTCTGCCGCTGCATAGCGCTGTCCGTCAGGGAAGGAGAAATTTAAGCAAAAGGTGTCTTAACAGAGCGTTGTTTTGACTCGGGGATTGCTTTTGGAGCAACAATGGCGGCGCGGTGTTGGATTTATAGATTGCACAAGAAAAAATCAACAAACATTTATACATTATGAATATTGAAAATCACCTTGCAAATTGGTATAATGTAGACAATAAAATTACAATGAGAAGTTTGGACTTTTTGTGTAGTTTTAATCGGATGGAGTAAAAAAGAAGTTTTGAAAGAAAGGAAGTTTTGAAAATGCAAAGGAAAACCATCTCTTTGGCGCTCTGTTTTGCCATGCTTCTGAGTATGCTTGTGTTCGCCGCGCCCGTCAGCGCAGCCACCACCGACTCGGAGCCGACAGGACTGAGCAAAATCGAAAGTGCGGACGATTTCTCCTGGGATAACGTCAATATGTACTTTCTTCTGACCGACCGTTTTTATAACGGAAACACCTCCAACGACCACGCCTACGGCAGAGCGCTTGACGCGAACGGTCAGCCCCTCAGCGGCTGGCAGAGCTGCCCCGGCACCTTCCACGGCGGCGACTTCGCCGGCCTGACGCAGAAGATCAACGAGGGCTATTTTGATAACATGGGCGTCAACGCCATCTGGATCTCCGCTCCCTACGAGCAGATCCACGGCTACGTCACCCCCGGCGGCAATAACGATTTTGCGCACTATTCCTATCACGGCTACTATGTGCTCGACTACACCGAGCCCGACGCGAACTTCGGCACCAGGCAGGAGTTCAAAACCATGGTAGACACCGCGCACTCGCACGGCATCCGCGTTGTGCTCGACGTTGTTATGAACCACGCGGGCTACAACACCCTCAAGGATATGATGGAGTTCAACTTCGGCTCCTTCAAGGACAGAACCGCCGCCGAGTCCTACCTCTATAAGCTGACGGGTGTTAACAGCCTGCACGACACTGTCGATTACACGCAGTCCGAGGAGTCCTGGGGCCGCTGGTGGGGCAACAGCTGGGTACGCAGCGGTCTGCCCGGCTACACGGGAGAATCGGGCGGCAATGAGCAGACAACGCCTCTTGCGGGTCTGCCCGACTTCCGCACCGAGTCCACCGCAAGCGTTTCCATTCCCACCTTCCTGAAGGAAAAGTGGCAGAAGGAAGGCACCTACGACAGCAAGATCTCGAAGTACGGCAGCAGCAACACCGTTTCCGACTACATCTCCAGCTGGCTTGCCCAGTGGGTCGAGGACTACGGCATCGACGGCTTCCGCTGCGATACCGCCAAGCACGTTGAGCTCGCTTCATGGAAAAAGCTCAAGAACAAGTGCGTTACGGCGCTCAACAAATGGAGACAGAACAACCCGACCGCAGTCGGCGCCGACTGGGACGAGGACTTCTGGATGACGGGCGAGTGCTGGGGCTACAAGAGCGGCTACGGTTCCTACTACACCGACGGCGGCTTTGACTCGATGATCAGCTTCAGCGTCACGGGCGACGTGAACGCCAATCCTCCCGGCATGACGGGCGTGGAAAACATCAACGGCATGTATTCCTCTTATGCTGCCGACATCAACAGCAACCCCAACTACAACATTCTCACTTACATTTCCTCTCACGATACGGGTCTCGCCAGACAGAATTCCTACTGGCAGGGCACCGCGCTGCAGCTGCTCCCCGGCGGCATACAGATTTTCTACGGCGATGAAACCGCGCGTCCGCTTGTGTCCGGCGTAACGGTTGCCGGCGACGGTCACGCGGTCAGAAGCGACATGAACTTCGGACAGAACAGCGACCTCCTCGCGCACTGGCAGAAGGTCGGTAAGTTCCGTAATAACCACGTAGCTGTCGGCGCGGGCGATCACAGCCAGATCACCCCCTACAACAGCTCTACAGGCTACACATTCTCGCGTACCTACTCCGACGATAATGTGACAGACGGCGTTGTGTGCTGCATCGGCGCGCCCGTCAACACGAGCATTGCGGTCGACGTTTCCTCTGTATTCGGCAACGGCAAAACCGTGACCAACGAATATGACGGCACCACCGCCGTTGTACAGAACGGCAAGGCGACCTTCAACTCCGGCTCGCAGGGCGTTATCCTGATTTCGGGTCCGCAGTCCACCATTGCGATGTCCCTCAAGGGCGGCAAGTACGCGTTCCTGGACAGCCAGACCGTTACCGTGGGTCTCCGCGGCGCGGATTACGCGATGGTAAGTATTGACGGCGGCACGGCGTTCCGCGTGACAGACGGTCAGACCTTCACCATGGGTGAGGGCATTGACGTCGGCAAGATCTTTACCGTCACCATGACGGCGACAAACGCCGAGGAAACCGCAGAAAAATCCTACACCTATAAGAAGAAGGATCCCAACGCCGTTACAAGAATTTACTTTGACGATACCTCCTACAATTGGGGCGCGGTCAACGCTTATGTTTTCGACGATTCGGGCAGCGAGGTGGTTAACAACGCCAAGTGGCCGGGTGAAGCGATGACTTATGACGCTGAAACGGGCCTGTTCGTTTACGAAGTGCCCGATGACCTGGCAGAAAACGGCAAGGTCGTCTTTAACGGCAGCGGCGGACAGTATCCCGGCTCCACGGCTCCCGCTTTGGAAATCGGGGCGACCGACAAGATCCTCATCAACAAGACCACCTGGAAGGTCTACGAGCACGAGGTCGTGCAGCCTACCGAGCCGCCTGCTCCCGGCACACAGAGAACCATCTATCTCGACAACAGCAAGTTCAACGCCTCC
>ONEN01000266.1:0-959 GCA_900316815.1 uncultured Eubacteriales bacterium
AGCCGTTATAACCGCCCTGCTTGATTATGGCAGGATAATCCTTGTAGCAGATGTTTTTATCTATGACGCCGACGCCCGGAATCGAGTTGCTTTCGAGCTCGTTCGTCTCACCGCCGTACTGCCACATACACAGGTTCTTTCCCGTATAGCCGCATTTTGCCGCCCAATGGGGGAACCAGATATCATACTTGTTCCAGACCTCGGAGGAAATGTAGTTGTTCATCTCCTCGAAGCCTGCGTAAAGCATCGGGTAGTAGCCCGCCTTGGCGATGCCTTCCAAGAAGATACGGCAGGCGCGGTCAACGTTGGTTTTGTTCCATCCGCCATGACGCGCCTTGTAGCCATCAGCGTCCTCCATATCAAACGCTACAGGCAATGTGGGCTTCTTGCCTTTGAGAAGCCTGAGCGCGTGTTCGAGTTCGCTCTTGGCGCTTGCCTCGCTGCAGGCGTAGGAATAGAAGTATGCACCCCAAGGCATTCCGGCCGTCTCGCACTTTCTGACGTTTTCCTCCCAGCGGTTATCATCTTGAGATGTGATGTTTTCACCGAATCCGCAGCGGATCATTACGAAATCGTATCCGGCGCTTTTGATTTTTGCGATGTCGACGCTTCCGTTGTTGGACGAAATATCGACGCCCTTTTTACCGACTAAACTCATATTGAACCTCCGTTACTGTACATTGTGTCTTTCGTCTTCGGGCAGACCCATCTCAGGCAGACCCGCGAGTGATGTGAGCAGAGAGAGCAGTCCCGCCGTCGCCGCCATGGAGCCGACCATAATCCAGTTGACTTCGGTGATGACAGCCTGCACGCCGATTGCCGAAACCGCCGCCTGAATAACGGTTTTAAAGGCTCGGATGCCCGCGTATTTTGCCCACGTTTTGAATGTTTTCTTTGTCAAGGGTAATTCCTCCATTTCAAAAGAAAAGCGCTGACACGCGAACGTGCCAACGCTAAGT
>ONEN01000266.1:967-2752 GCA_900316815.1 uncultured Eubacteriales bacterium
TTTGACTTTTTCTTCCTCTTCAAGAGCCGTTTCCATGTCGCCGTTGCAGTGAGCGTCGGGAATGCGCTGTACAGCGCGGGCAGTCGCTTCACTGAGCGTATTTGAAGCCATGATGCCTTTGATCATATAGATCTCGTACTTCTGCCGGGCTCGTTCCTTTTCGCGCGCTTCCTGCAATTCCTTCTGAAATTCCGCGCTTAAGTCCTGCTTGGTTTTCTTCTGAGAGAAAGCGTTGATCAAGCCGACCGTGACTGCTGCGATTGCGGCAATCACCGCGCATACAATAGCCTCCGTCATCGCACTTTGCCTCCTTACGCTGTCGGATCGGACAGCGTGGGATTCTCACCCCACAGCGCCATCACCGCCTTAACATATTCTTCGGGGAGTTTGTCCGTGAGCTGCTTGCGCCCTGCGGGTGAGTTGACGTAAGCCATACGGCTCCTGCCGATTTCGCGCTCCTCTTTGTTGATGGTCGCATATGATACTGTGACCACATTAACGGATGTTTCTGTGAGCTGTTCAAGCGTGTAAGTATTCTTAATCTTCATTTTGTTAACCTCCAATTTCCGGTTCTAAATATCTGTAAGTCAGCGTGAAGCTGATGGTACCGGACGGCAGAGCACCGCCTCCGACCTTTTTGATTTCAATGACCGATACGTTGTTCAACGTGTTCGTAGCTACCGTAAACACATCATCACCGCATCGCGCAACGGTACAGGCGGAAAACAAACTGTTGCAAGGCAGCGAGTAGTATACAGTCTCCCAGCCTTCCACCAGAGGAGCGGTACCGTTGATGGTGCAAAAGTCGCCTGCGACTGTATATGTTCCCGTGAGCGAGAGTCCCTGAGAAGGTTCGGTATACCACGCATAGTTTTCACCAATGCTGCCCGATTCACCGTGAACCTCTTTGTGAACAACCGCGTAGGAGCACAAATCGATAACAGTCCAGCCGTCCCACCTGCCCATAAAACCTCTTTCGCGGAACTGGACGCGGTTGGCTTCGGGAATATACATGATTTGCATACCGTCAGCTATGAGAACATAGTGGCCTTCGACGCCGTAGCGGGCTTTCCAGTTTTCGGTCAGGGTTCCGATATAGATGCCGTTGATCCAATCATTAATATCACCCTCGCCGCTGACTTCATCAGCGTAATGCAGAGCCGGGTAAATATCTTCGAGCCTGTCAGCAGGAATGGTGTTCTGCTGTATCATATCACCCGTAATCGTGCCGCTCGGAATTTGAGTCAGAAGATTCTGCCATTCATCCCAAGCCCTGTTGCGGTATCTGCGGAAATACACCTCGCCGTTTGTAAAGCGGAACTGCGAAGCGTGTGTTCCCGCATTAACAAGCAAATGCTCCTGACCGTTGATAATCAGGCGGTAGAGCGTTTCTGTCAGGTAGCAGTTATCACAGTCCGATAACTGTGCGCTTGTGTTGACAACAATATTTTCTTTCTCGGACAGCTTTGAGTTCATTTCACCCTTGGTGTAATACTTCGTTAACTTGCTGTCCGCAACTTCTCCTGCAATCGAGGAAATAGAGGATTCCGTTGCGGGAGAAATATCTGACCAGTCGCCCCAAGCTCCGTTATTGGGACGCTCTCTTGTGAAAATGCGGTTTGAAACGGGGAACATCAGGAGCTGAGTGTTTTCCGTTACAAGCAGAAGGTAGTGACCGTCCACATTGTACTGATTGTGCCAAGAATCATCTGTGACGCCTGTGTAAATACCGTAATCCGTCAAATCGTCCGCCGTGCTTAACTCCGTATAATCGAAGTATCGAAT
>ONEN01000234.1 GCA_900316815.1 uncultured Eubacteriales bacterium
CCAATGTGATTTTAACTCTCATAACGGCACCTCCCGGTTATTCGGAATATTTTTAGCCTCCCTCAGCAGGGCACAAAAATAAAGCCCCTTTCAGAGGTAACGCTATTTTAGCATATATTTTTCTCTTTGTCAAGCATTTTTTCGAGCGTGACGCGCAAACCGGTCCGCGTCGGCAGCCGCGGCATACGGCCGCCCTGCGAACGGTTTGATGGGCGCGGATTGATTGTCGGCTCAGCCGACCGTAGATTGGATGCAACGTCACGTTGCCGGAAACAATGAAAGGATTTTCCCGCGTCAACACAGGAATGAATTGTCGCTCCGCAACATGAATTTACTGCGTAATGAATTGTGCCTGCGGCACATGAATTGCCGCCTTGCGGCATGATGTGTGTTGCTCCGTCGTCAAAATTGATTTCCGTGGCGCGTTCCGCTGTATCTCGTCTCTTAACGCTTCACTCTCAAATTACTGCTGGTCTCTCAGGGTGGAGAACTTGGAGGGCTTTCTCACCTTGACGACCTCGGGCTTTACGGTTTTGTCCTTGTATTTGCGGGCGAACTTCGCCGCAACGGTCAGCTCATCGTTAAAATACTCGCCCAGCTTTTCATACTCGGCGTCGTCCAGGCTGTTGAGCAGCACCACCGTGATGATGGAACGGGTGTCAGCATCGCCGTTGCCGTACTGGGTGTTGAAGATGGCGGCAAACTTTTCCAGCTCCTTGCCGCTCGCTCTCTTGATGAAGGGCGGCAGCTTGGGCGCGATGTGCTCCTTGGCAAAGGTAGCGCCGCGGAAGGGGTAGTAATAATCCTCCTCGTTCTGGATCTCCTCTCTCAGCTCGGGGAACACCGCAAGAAAGCGCTTGGCGAGGAACTTGGGATCGGCGTTGCCGTCGTCGCTCTTTTTCTTCTTGCTCTTGGTCTGCTTGGCGCGCTTGATCGCCACGGTGCCCGACACGCCGTCAATAAAGTCGTTGGCAATGCTTTCCGCGTCCTTCTGGGTCGCCTCGCTGTCGTCATACAGCCATGTCGCCAGCGTTTTCCAGTCGTTGTCGGGGCCCTCCTCCGCCGTCATGGGACAGGTGCGCAGCTTCATCTGCTGCTTGTCCTTGGTGTAGACGACCGAATAGGCGACATTCTCGCTTGTGAACAGCGCCGCCAGCTCGTTCTCGTCGCTGCTCGACACCTTTTCTCTGGTGAAGCCTGTTTTGGTCAGCTCTTCCTCCACCTTTGAAGCAATCAGGTCAAATGCTTTGTTATATTCAAACGTCATGGTTCTCTTCCTTTCGGATTCTTATCGTTATCTGCCGCGCGGCTGTCACATCGCGTCGGGACAGGTTATATTAAACATCGTCAGCACGTTCTTGATCACCGCGCGCACGCTGTCGCAGAGCGCCATTCTCGCCTGCGTCAGCCCCTCGTCGTCGCCCTTGACGCGGCAGGCGTTGTAGAATTTATGGAACAGCGTCGCCAGCTGCGTCACATAGCGCGTCACCTTGGTGGGATCGTAATCCTTCGCCGCGCTGATGACCTCGTTTGTGTAGAGCGAAAGGTGATGGATCAGCTCGCGCTCCTCGGGCGCGGTCAGCAGAGCAAGCTCCTCGTCGCTGCACGCACGGGGCGTGGTGCCGTCCCCGGCGAGTGACTTGAAGATGCTGCAGATACGCGCGTGGGCATACTGCACATAATAAACGGGGTTCTGGTTGTCCTGCGTCACCGCGAGGTCGAGGTCAAAATCCATCTGCGTGTTCGCCTCTCTGGTGTTGAACAGGAAGCGCGCGCTGTCCACGGGCACCTCCTCCAGCAGGTCGCGCAGCTGGATCGCCTTGCCCGTGCGCTTGCTCATCTTTACCAGCTCGCCGTTTCTGACAAGCTTGACCAGCTGCATCAGCACCACGTTGAGCCTGTCGCCGTCGCAGCCGATGGCGTCCATGGCGCCCTTCATGCGCATGACATGGCCGTGATGGTCGGCGCCCCAGATGTCGATCAGGGTGGTGAAGCCTCTGTCGAATTTATTTTTATGATAGGCGATATCCGCCGCGAAATAGGTGGGATTGCCGTTCTGACGGATCAGCACGTCGTCCTTGAGCTCGAGGTTGTCGATATACTGCTGCGACTTGCCTTCCTTCAGGAGCTTGGCGGTGAGCACCTCTTTGTTCTTGTACCAGACCGCGCCGTCCTGCTCATAGGTCAGCCCCTTGTCGCGCAGGAGGTCGACCACCGCCTTGACCGCACCGCTTTGGTGCAGCTCGCTCTCAAAGAACCACTTGTCATAGGTGATTTTATAGGTCGCCATATCCGCCTGCATCTTCGCGATATTCTTGGGCAGCGCGTAATCCACGAGCGCGCGCTTGCGCTCC
>ONEN01000125.1 GCA_900316815.1 uncultured Eubacteriales bacterium
TGACCGCAGGGGCACCCTGCCCCGTCATGGCAACGACTTTTTTGGCTGATGATATTGATTTTTATTTCTGTTTGGTGTATTATTTGTAAAAGCAAATTGGGTTAAGCATGGGAGATGACCGAAATCTCCCGAAAAATTTCAATATCTATCATTAATTGGGTGAACTGTATGAAGATAGTTATTATAGGCTGCGGCAAGGTGGGCACCTCTATAGCGAGAGAGCTGAACACCTCCGGTCACGACATCTCCGTCGTAGACAACAACCGCGCGGCGGTGCGGCGCCTTTCCGAAACGCTCGACGTGCTGGGCGTTGAGGGCAACGGCGCTACCTACGAGGCGCTTGCCGAGGCAGGCGCGGAAACCGCCGATTTGGTGATAGCGGCAACGGCGCGCGACGAGGTCAACCTCTACGCCTGCCTCATGGCGCGCGCCGCAGGCGTGCCGCACACCATCGCGCGCGTGCGCAGTCCCGAATACACCGACGACCTCTACCGCGTCAAGGATCAGCTGCGGCTGTCCATGTCCATCAACCCCGAGCTGACCGAGGCAATTGAAATCAGCCGCCTGCTGCGTTTTTCGGGCGCGCTGGAAATCGACAGCTTTGCCAAGGGAGCGGCGGAGCTGATTAAGGTGCTGGTGCCGCCCACCTCGGCGGTCTGCGGCAAGAAGGTCAGCCAGATCGACACCCTCAAGGGCAGGGTGAGAATCTGCACCGTTGAGCGCGGCAGCGACGTCTATATCGCCAACGGCGAAACGGTGATCCAAGGCGGCGACAAGGTTTCCGTCGTCGCCAAGCCCGAAATCGCCTCCCGCTTTTTCAAGAAGGCCGCCATCAATATCGGCAGGAGCCGCAATGTTATCCTGCTCGGGGGCGGCAAGGTTTCGTTCTATCTGGCGCAGCGGCTGATCAAGGCGGGCGTGGGCGTTAAAATCATCGAGCGCAATATGCAGCGTTGCGAGATTCTCGCCGAGGCGCTGCACGAGGCGATCATTATCCACGGCGACTGCATGGATCAGGAGCTGCTGCTCAGCGAGGGCATTGACAGCGCCGACGGTGTGGCGGCGCTGATGGATTACGACGAGGAAAATATCCTCATCTCGCTGTATATCAAGAGCGTCTCCAAGGCGAAAATTATCACCAAAATCAATAACGAGTCCTTTGACCGCATTATCACCGGGCTGGGTCTGGAGTGCGTCATCAGCCCCAAGACCCTCACGGGCGAGTATATCGCGCGCTATATCCGCGCCATGCAGAACTCGCTCGGCAGCAACGTGGAGTCGCTCTACCGCCTGCACGAGGACAGGGTAGAGGCGCTGGAGTTCCGCGCCAAGAGCAATTCCAGAACCATCAACACGCCCCTTTCGCAGCTGAATCTCAAGGACGATCTGCAGGTCATCTGCATTTCGCGCGGCGGCAAGGTGATTCTGCCGCAGGGCGGCGACGTCATCAAGCCCGACGATTCGGTCGTCGTCATCACCAAGCACAAGGGTCTGAGCGACCTCAACGATATTCTGAAACGATGAGGGCGCGCCATGAGTAAAAGAATGATTGTCTATATACTCGGCTGGGTGCTCATTGTCGAGGGTATTGCCATGCAGTCCTGCACCGTCACCTCGGTGATTTACGGCGAGCACGAGGCGCTCTACTTCCTCCTGACGGGACTGGGCGCCGTGCTGACGGGTATTCTCGCCGTCAAGCTCAGGCGGCAAAAGAACCTGATACTCTATCAGAAGGCGGGCTTTGCCGCCACCGCGCTCAGCTGGATTTTGATGTCGCTTGTCGCGGCGCTGCCGTTCTTTCTGAGCGGCGAGATTCCCGACTACCTCGACGCGTTCTTTGAGTCCGTCTCGGGCTTCACCACCACGGGCGCCACCATCCTCAGGGATGTGGAGGCGCTCAGCCACGGTATGCTGCTGTGGCGCAGCGTGATGATATGGCTGGGCGGCATGGGCGTTATCGTCTTTCTGCTCGCGCTCATCCCCAAGCTGGGCGGTCAGCAGAATATCTTCCTGATGAAAGCGGAAAGCCCCGGTCCCATCATCGGCAAGGCGGTTCCCAAAATGCGCCAGTACGCCGCGATCCTCTACGGCATTTATATCGGCCTCACCGTGCTGGAAATCATTTTCCTGCTGCCGGGCGGCATGAGCTTCTTCGACGCGGTCAACGTGTCGTTCTCCAACGCGGGCACGGGCGGCTTCGGTATCCATAACGATAATATGGCGGCGTATCACTCGCACTACCTGCAGGGCGTTATCGCCGTGTTTATGATGCTGTTCGGCGTCAATTTCTCGGTCTATTTCCTCATCTTCGCGCGCAAATTCAAGCAGGCGCTGATGATCGAGGAGCTGTGGTTCTATCTCGGCTTCATCGCCGTTTCCACCACCGTGATCGCGTTGAATATCATGCCCCTCTACGGAAACGACGCGGGCGAGTCCTTCCATCAGGGCTTCTTCTATGTTTCGTCCATCATCACCACCACGGGCTTCGGCATTGGCGACGTCAACCACTGGCCGCAGCTGTCCAAGGCGGTGATAGTGGTCATCACCTTTGTGGGCGCCATGGCGGGCAGCACGGGCGGCGGCTTCAAGGTTTCCCGTATGATCATCCTTGCCAAGGAAGTGAAAAAGGAGCTTTCGCTGCTCATTCATCCGCGCAATATTCAGGCGATCAAGATGGACCGCAAGCCCCTCGACCACAACGTCACGCGCAATACCTCGGTGTATCTGGTCGTCTATATGGCGATATTCTTGGCGAGCTTCCTGCTGGTTTCCGTCGAGGGCAGGGACATGGTGACAAGCTTCACCTCTGTCGCCGCCACGCTCAACAATACGGGACCCGGTCTGAACGACGTCGGACCCGTGGGCAACTACGCCGACTTTACGCCGCTGTCCAAGCTGGTGCTGATTTTTGATATGCTGGCGGGCAGACTGGAGCTGTTCCCGATTCTGCTGCTGTTCTCTCCCTCCGCATGGAAAAGGAGCTGAGCAGGGCAACATAAGATACCTAAGCAACAAGGGCGCATTCCGTATGCGCCCTTTTTTGAAAGGAGAAACCACCGTGAAAAAACTGCTTTCCCTCCTGCTGTGCGCGGGGGTGATTCTATCCCTCGCCGCTTGCAATCCCGAGCACGAAAAAATTACCCGCGAGCTGGAGGCGATGGATACCTATATGCGGCTGGAGCTGTACGGAGCGGATTCGCTCACCGTGACGGGCATTACGGCGAATATCGAAAAGCTCGACCGCTCCCTCTCCGTCACCAACGCGGACGACGACGAAAACGAGATATACCGCGTCAATCAGACAGGCAGCGGCGGGGTTTCTCCGAGCGTCGCGGAGCTGACGCGGCAGGCGCTGGCGCTTTGCGAGGAGACGGACGGCGCGCTGGATGTGACCGTGGGACCGCTGGTGGAGGAATGGGGGTTCTATTCCAAGCAATTTCATGTGCCGACCGCCGACCGCCTTGCCGCGCTGCTGCCGCTGACAGACTATCGCCGGGTGCGCGTGGAGGATAACAAGATAACGCTGGAGCAAAAGGGGATGAAGCTCGATTTCGGCGCGGTTGCCAAGGGCTACGCCGCCGACGTTGCGCTGGAGACGCTGCGGCAGGGCGGCACGAAAAGCGCGCTGCTGAACCTCGGCGGAACGGTCGTCGCCTGCGGTGAAAAGAGCGGCGGTAAACTGTGGCGCGTAGGCATAGCCGACCCCGACAACAGCGCGGACTATATGGGCTATCTCGACTGCCGCGATAAGGTCGTCGCCACCTCGGGCAGCTACGAGCGGAACTTTAAGGCGGATGACGGCAGGGTGTACAGCCATATCATCGACCCGAAAACGGGTGTTCCCGTTGACAACGATATTCTTTCCGTGACGGTCATCGCGGACAGCGGTATCCGCAGCGACGGACTCTCCACGGCGCTGTTCGTTATGGGCTTGGAGAAGGCGGAGCAATACCGCGAAGCGCACCCCGATTTTGACTATGTGATCATCACCAAGGACAAAAAAACCCACGTCACCAAGGGCGTGGAGCAGAATTTTACGATTATGAACAACAGCTTTGTCTTGGCGAATTGACAATTGACAATTGAAAACGGAGAATTAAGGTCGGGCAGACAGGTTGGTTTTTGAACACCCTGTCTGCCCGGTTCCATTCATATTTATTCGGAGACCAATCACTAACCGCTGACGGCTAACGGCTGACGACTAACCACTGACCACTGACCGCTAACCCATAACCTTTCAATCCTCGAAAGTCCATTCCGGGATGAAGTCCGCCGAGGCGGAGGCTAAGTCCTGCGTAAAGCCGTCCATGTCCAGTTGGAACAGCACGCGCTTCACCTTGTCGTATTCGCGGCGCGTGACGGTTCTTCCCAGCTTGGGGTCGCGCCTTGCCTCGCCGCAGGGCACATACTGGCACATCAGGCTCACCGGCAGCTGTCCGTCAAAATGCCGCTTGAGCAGCTCCAGCACCGCTATGCTGTTGCGCGTGTGCGCGGGGAGGATCAGGTGGCGCACAATGACGCCCTTTTGCATAATGCCCTCGCTGTCATAGCGCGGCGTGCCCGTCTGGAACAGCATTTCCTTGATGGCAGCCGTGGCGGTGTTTACATAGTCGGGCGCCTGCGAGAGCCTGACGGCGAGCGCGTCGTCCGCGTATTTGAAGTCGGGCAGGTACACGTCCACCAGCCCGTCCAGCATGGTCAGCGTTTTGGGCGAGGTGTAGCCGCTGCAGTTGTACACGACAGGCAGATGCGGGCGGTAGATGGTCAGGCTTTCCGCCACCGCTGCGGCAAAGTGGTCAGCCGTCACCAGATTGATGTTGTGACAGCCGGCCTCCTCGAGCATTTTATACGCCTCCGCCAGTCCGCGCGGCGTGAGGGTGACGCCCCTTCCCGTCTGCGATATCGCGTAGTTCTGGCAGTAGACGCACCGCATGGTGCAGCCGGAAAAGAATACGGTGCCGCTGCCGCGCGTGCCGCTGATACACGGCTCCTCGCCGAAGTGCGGCGCGACGCGTCCCACCACGGGGAGCGTGCCCATGCCGCAGTATCCCTCGCCCTTGTGCGAGGTGCGCAGGGCGTTGCATTTTCTCGGACATAAATTACAAATCATATTATCACCACTGCCAGTATAGCACACTTTTCGGGATAAATAAACCTTTTCATGCCGCAAAGCGGCAATTCATGTTGCGTCAGCGACAATTCATGGCGCAGCCTTTTCATGCCGCAAAGCGGCAATTCATTCTTATGCCAACCCCTGAATCATTCTTTCAACGTGTTTTGAAAACGGATTGAATTTTGTTGTTTGCTATAGTATAATCGAAGTACTTCGCCCTTACGTTGAGGGCGGGGAAAAATACGCATCAACCTGTGCGGATTTCGTGTCTGTCCGCGCGGGAGCGTGCTTTATCGGGAGGGTTCTTATGATTGATGTGAAGAACCTGAGAAAGGAATTCAAGAAAAACGTAAAGGAGCCGGGACTCAGGGGCAGCATTAAAGCCCTGTTCCGGCCCAAAACAGAAAGGGTCGTTGCGGTGGACGACATCAGCTTCCATGTGCCCGAGGGGGAGATACTCGGCTTCATCGGCCCCAACGGCGCGGGCAAGAGCACGGTTATCAAAATGCTGACGGGCATTCTCACGCCCACCTCGGGCAAATGCACCATCAACGGCAAAAATCCGCGCGAGAACCGCAAAACCTATGTCAAAGAGATCGGCGTGGTGTTCGGACAGCGCACCCAGCTTTGGTGGGATTTGCCGCTGCGCGAGACCTACGGCGTGCTCAAGGAGATGTACGAGGTGCCCGACGACCGCTTTCGCAAGCGCATGGCGTTTCTCAACGAGGTGCTTGAGCTGGACAGCTTTATCACCGACCCCGTGCGCACCCTGTCGCTCGGTCAGCGTATGCGCGCGGATATTGCCGCCTCGCTGCTGCACAGCCCCAAGGTGCTCTTTCTGGACGAGCCGACCATCGGACTGGATGTGGTGGTCAAGGACAACATCCGCCGCGCCATCACACACATCAACGAGCAGGAGCGGACGACGGTCATTCTCACCACCCACGACCTCGCGGATATCGAGCAGCTGTCCAAGCGCATTGTGATGATCGACAAGGGGCAGCGCGTGTTTGACGGCGCGATCGCCGACCTCAAGGCGCGCTACGGACAAATCAGGGAATTCAGCTTTGAAACCGACGCGCCCGAAGCGGCGCTCCGTCTGGATTACGTGCGGCACTTCTCGCTCGACGGGGGCGACGTCAGCGTGGAGGCGGAGGGCAAGACGGTGACGGTGCGCTTTAACAGCGCCGCCGTGCCCGTGTCCGATATGCTCGGCTATACGCTCGGCGAGGTCAGCGTGAACGATATCTCCGTGAAGGACGCCGACATAGAGGAAATCATCCGCCGCCTCTACCGTCAGGGGGTGGACGCGTGAAGAAGCTGAAAATCTATCTGCCCTTTGTCAGCGCGGGAATGCAGGAGGTCGCCACCTACCGCGTCAACTGGATTTTCTACATGCTGGGCAACGTGATGACCTGCGGCGTGTCGTATTTTATCTGGAAGGCGGTCTACGCCTCGGGCGGCAGCGGCGCCATCAGCGGCTTCACCATGCCGCAGATGGTGGTGTACATCGTGATGATGTTCCTCACCAACACCATCATCGCCAGCGATGTTTCCTACGTCATCGGCGAGGAGGTGCGCGACGGCGCGATCGCCATGCGGCTGCTCAAGCCCGTAAGCTACAACGCGACCTTTTTGTTTCAGGAAATCGGCAACAAGCTCTTTACCGAGTTTATCCTCGCGGTGCCGCTGGTGCCGGCGGCGGAGCTCATCCGCTTCGCCTTCTACGGCAGCGTGCAGTTCAATCCGCTCGCCTTCGTGCTGTTTCTGCTCAGCGCGACGCTGGCGTATCTGATGAACTTTTTCTTTAACATCTGCTTCGGCTTTGTGGCGTTCATCACCAAGAATCTCTGGGGCGTGAACACCGTCAAAAACTGCATCGTGGGCTTTCTGTCGGGTGCGGTGATCCCGCTCAGCTTTCTGCCCGCGGGGCCGGAAACGGTGTTTCTGCTGCTGCCCTTCGCCTCGCTCAACTATACGCCCGTGATGATATACATGGAAAAATACAGCGGCGCGCAGCTTTTGTTTTATCTCGGTCTGCAGGTGTTCTGGACGGCTGCCTTCTGGGGACTGTCCAAGCTGCTCTGGAAGCTCGTTTCGCGCCGTTTATGCGTGCAGGGGGGATAGTGTATGAAGCATATCAAACGCGCCCTGCGTATGTACCGCGTCTTTGCGGCGCAGGAGCTGAAACGCATGATGGAATACAAGGCGGATTTCATTATCGGCATTGTGGGATTCCTGCTGCTGCAGGTGTCGAACCTGCTGTTCCTCTGGCTGATTTTCAGGCAGGTGCCCGATCTGATGGGCTGGAGCGTCAACGAGATCGTCTTTATTTACGGCTTCTCGCTGCTTCCCAAGGGGCTCGACCACCTGCTCTTTGACAATTTATGGGCGATCGGGCATTACATAGTCCGCAAGGGAGAATTTGACAAATACCTCACGCGCCCTGTCAACACGCTCTTTCATGTGATGGTGGAGAAATTCCAGACAGAGGCGCTCGGCGAGCTGGTGGTGGGCGCGGCGTTGGTCGCGGTCACGCTGCCGCAGCTGAATGTGTCATGGAGCGTGGAAAAGGTGGTGCTGATTCTCGTTGTGATTCCCTTTGCGGCGATGATTTACACCGCCGTGAAAACCATCACCGCCTCCGTGGCGTTCTGGAGCAAGCGCAGCGGCAATATTATTTTCATGTTCTACATGGTCTGCGACTTCGCAAAATATCCCGTAACGATCTACAACCGTGTGGTGCGTGACGTCATCACCTATTTCATCCCGTTCGCGCTCACGGCGTATTATCCCGCCGTCTTTCTGCTGCGCGGCGAGAATCCGCTGTTCTGCATCGGTATGCCCGTCCTCGCGGCGGTGACGCTGATGGCAATCGGTATTTTCGTGTGGCACAAGGGCACCCAAGCCTACGAATCGGCAGGCTCCTAGCCGAGTGCCTCTAAATCATTCATGTAACAATTCGGTCGGGCAGACAGGTTTGTTTTTCAACAGCCTTGTCTGCCCGAACATTTTTATAGTGTGGAGTGTGGAGCTTTGGTCGGGAAGACAGCTTTTTTTGAAACAGCCTTTTGTGCCCGACTGTATTTATATGAACGTTTTCCATAAACTTAACCATCATGCACACGTTATGACGCGGCGTTAATCCGACGTTGTGTCAAACCGACTTATCCGTAGCCGCGCCGGCTTCCGCGACGGGCGGGCAAAGAGTCAGAGGAAGGGACGCATTTCGTTGATGTGCGTCTGTTCCACGTCGAGCATTTTCTTTGCCAGCAGCGTGATGTTGGGGTCGGTGCGGTCGTAGTCGCGCAGGTGCTGCGCCATCTTGTTGACGCCCATGGTGTTGCCCTTTATCATCATCTCCGCAATGTGAGAGCCCGACGGGTCGCGCCTGAGGTCGCGCGTCGCCGACAGATCTGCCATCTTGCGCGCGAGCGGACTCACGCGGTGAATGTCCTCGCCCAGGCTTTTCAGCATACTGCCTGCCGTGTTGTAGATTTTGCCGTAACGCGCCAGCTGGTTGCACAGCACCTCGTCCATCGCCCGGTTGTATTTGCCGTCGCGCACATGCTTGATGCCCCGGCAGCCCATCTCTGCGCTCTGTAAAATGTAGTTCAGCATTTCTGCGTCGTTTATCATTACAATCACCTCTGACACTGTTATTGCCAAAAAAATGCCTATTATTCAGTTGAAAGTTTTTGAGTTTTGTGTCATAATGAAAGTGAATACTTTTTTATGGAGGAGTTGTTGAAAATGAAAGCGGAGGTTGTCGAAATGCGGCTGCCTTATCCCGAAAAGGGCGACCGCCTTGTGCGCGTTTATCTGCCCGAGCGCGGTGAGGGAGAGACCTTTCCCGTTATCTACATGACCGACGGTCAGAACCTGTTTGACGAGGAGCACGCCTCCTGGGGCTGCTGGCACACGCGCGAGGCGGTGGAGCAGGAGCGGCTGAACAGCGGCAGGGCGGCGGTGATCGTCGGTATCCACAATGACAACGAGTGGCGCGACAATGAGCTGACGCCCGCAGGTATCGGCGAGGTCAGCACGGAGCTTGGCATGGACAACTTCACCGCTCCCGAGGGCGAGATTTTCGACGGCTTTGTAATTGATACCGTCATGCCCGCGGTGGAGGCGCGTTTTCCCGTGAAGCGAGGCAGAAGGAACACCGCCTTCTGCGGCAG
>ONEN01000097.1 GCA_900316815.1 uncultured Eubacteriales bacterium
TTCTATGCTATTATTATACACGTCCGCCCCGCTGAGGTCAAGACCCGAGACGGACGGAAAAGTCGCATAGCACCTGAACGCGATCAGCAGCAACCGTCTCAAGCGGTTTCCTGTATAACAAAGGCGGCCTCCGGGGAAGCCGCCTTAATGGATGAATTATTTGATTATTGCAGTCGGTCAGACTTACTTCAGATAGGTGCCGTTCTCGCCGATTTTGCCGGGGCCGTTGAGAACATACACTCTCATGTTCGCCTTGCCGATGGAGCCTACGGTGAGGGTGCCGTTGGAAACAGTCTGTCTGTCGCCGGTTACCGCGTCAACATAGGTGCCGTTGGGCAGGCCGCTGAAGGTAGCGCCGCCGGAGATGGCTACGCACGCGAGGCTGTCAACGCCGTCAGCGGTGTAGCGCTTGGTGAACGCCATGTTGCCGCCTGATACGTTGGAGGTGGTGTACTGTCCCTTCTGGAGGGCAGGAATCGCACGTCTGATCCGGTTGAGCTGCTGCAGGTGCTTTGCGAGCGGCTTGTTCAGCGTGGTAGCAACGTTGCCGCTGGCGTTGGTATACTTACCGAAATCGGTCGCGGTGACGTCGCCGGTGATGTTGTCGCCGAAGTACGCACGACCTGTCGTAGACAGAGGTGCGTTGGGACCGACGTCGATAACCTGACCTGCCTGGAACTCGATTTCAGTGCCGTAGTAGATGCAGGGGATGCCGCGGAAGGTCCACATGAGATCCATGTTCTCCGCCCATGCCTGCTCGCCGCCGGTGTAGCGGGTCTTCTCACAGAACTGAGGACCGTAGTCGTGGGAGTCAACATAGACAACGTTCCAGGTGGAGTCTGCGAAAGCGTGATCTTCGCCCGTCGCACAGCCGAACGCGCTGTTCGCGTTCTCAAAGTTCCAGTGCATGGTGAAGTCGATAACGCCCGTGCCGTTCGCCTTGGAATAGTCGGGAGTGTGGTAGGTAACGCCGTTGAGGAAAGCGTTGGTGCTGGTTTCGGTCAGGTTGCTTTCCTTTCTGGCAGCGTACTGGGTGTAGTGCGCCTTGGAGTTGGCGAAGTTGGTTTCCCAGTCGGAACCCCAGTTGCTTGTCCAGGGGCTCTCGGTTTCCTTCCAGGTGTAGAAGAACGGAGAGTCGGAGGAACCGCCCTCGTTTACATACTGGTTCCATCTTGCGCAGACTTCACCGAAGATGTAGAAATTCGGAACGCCGGAGAACTTGGGGAAGTAAGCGCTGTTGAGCGTCCAGCGGTTGATGTGCTTTTCGGTGTCGAGACGGAACGCGTCAACGCCCATGTTCACATAGTCGAGATAGGTGTTGGTCAGATACTCGGCAACCGCGGGGTTCTCGGTGTTGAGGTCGCGGCAGTCGCCCTCGATGGAGGCATACTGCTCAAGAGGCTGACCCCAGCCGCCGCCCGCTGTTTCGCGGTGATAATATTCCTTGGTGTTGTGGGTGCTGGAGTGAATGCTCTGCAGAATGTCCAGACGCGCCTGGAACTGCTCGGAGCCGGTGAGGCTGGCATAATTGGGATAGGACTGCGCCAGCTCGCCGTCGGGGATCAGCTTCATGCTGTCGGGAGAAGCCAGATCCTGAATGGTGTTGTATTCCTTTGTCGCCATCGGACAGAAGAACGCGTCGCCCCAGTTGCCCGTGTGGTTCCATACAACGTCCTGAATGATCTTGATGCCCTTGTCGTGCGCCGACTGGATCAGATCCTGATAGGTCGCGCCTTCGCTCTCATAGCGAACGTCTACGGTGGACATATCCATCGAGTGGTAGCCGTGGTAGTCATAGCCGCCGCCGTTGGTCACAACAGGGGTGATCCAGATTGCGGAAAAGCCCAGCGCCTTGAGGTAGTCGAGCTTATCGATCAGACCCTTGAAGTCGCCGCGCCATGCGGGGTCGCTGTCGGGATTGTTCGCCACGGAGTCGTCCCAGCAGTGAACGTTGTTGCCGGTGTCGCCGTCATAGAAACGGGTGGTCATGACAAAGTAGATGGAATCCTCGCGCAGGTCGCTTCTGTCCCACGGAACGACCTGACCCGGGTCATGGTCGAACCATCTCTTGTTTTTGTACCACCACTCGCCCGTTTTACGGGTAAGCTCTTCAGACTGCACGCCGTTGACGACAAACAGCATGTTGATTTTAGTCACGTTCGGGAAGGTGTACTTGTAGAAATTGTTCGCCTCCGCCGTCATGGCCTTACCGGGATAGCTCGTCTCCATGTTAGTGGGCAAGCTGTTCCAGTAATAAATGGTGGGTGTGCCGCTCTCGCAATAGTAGTGAACGGTAATGCCGCCCGCGCCCACAGGCTCGGGAGCTTCCTCTTCCTTGCTCAGGTCAACCGCGTTAGCCGCAACGACGCCGACCGCCATCAGCATACAGACCGCCAGAACAATAGCGAGAACTCTTTTGAATTGCGCCATCAATACTCCTCCTTATCATAAAGATAATGATACAATATATATTATAGAGGAATCTTCAAGTGGTATTTTTTTGTTTAAAGAATAATGACAATTTGTAACCTACCAAAAATAAAAGGGATAATTTAGGCATAATTACCAAACGAAAAGTATCAGCCGCCGGCACGCTCAAACTGCCCATTTCAGAACGGATTATTTTCGGAAAAGGTTCATCAAAAGCGGAACAAAGCAAAGGACAGACACGGAGAACCGTGCCTGTCCTGTCTGTAATATTTCAAAGCAATTATTCCGATTAACCGATAAATCTTACCTTGATAACGCCCTCAACGGCCGCGAGCTTATCCGCGTCCTCCTGCGTAGCGCCGTCAATAATGGTATAAGCGTAAGCGCCGCGGGTCTTGGTGTTGAAGCCTGTCATGCCCGCAACCGCAACCGACTTCACGTCCGCGTCAGCCTTGCTGATGACGGTTACGCGGCTGCCGTTTCTCTCAACGGAGAGAGCGGGGAGGTTCACCGAGTTGACAATGTTGCCGTTTTCGATGTAATCCTTGATCTGGTTGCACGCCATTACCGCGCAGTTGTCCTCGGATTCGGGAGTGGAAGCGCCGAGATGCGGGATCACGATGACATTCTCCTCGCCGAGGATGGCGTCGTTGCCGAAATCGGTCACATACTTCGCCACCTTGCCGCTCTTGAGCGCCTCAAGCAGCGCCTCGCAGTTGACAAGGCCGTCACGGCTGTAGTTGAGAATGCGGACGCCGTCGCGCATTTTGGCGATCATATCCGCGTCAACCATATCCTTGGTGTCGGGAAGGAGCGGCACATGGATGGAGAGATAGTCGCAGTTGACCATTACCTCTTCGTTGCTGTTCATCAGCTTAACGGCGGGATCGAGCTTCGCCTTGTTCGCTTCGCTGAGGAAGGGGTCAAAGCCGATTACGTCCATGCCGACGGCAACCGCCACGTTCGCCACCAGAATACCGATAGCGCCCAGACCGACAACGCCGAGGGTCTTGCCGGTGATTTCGGGACCTACAAACTGACTCTTGCCCTTTTCTACCTTCTTGCCCATCTCGTCGCCGGTGCCCTTGAGGGTCTTTGCCCACTCAATGCCCTCTACGACCTTACGGGAAGCGAGGAGCAGACCGGTGAGAACCAGCTCTTTTACCGCGTTGGCGTTGGCGCCGGGGGTGTTGAACACGCAGATGCCCTGCTCGGAGCACTTGTCCTTGGGAATGTTATTGGTGCCTGCGCCCGCTCTCGCGATGGCAAGAAGGTTGCCGGCAAATTCCATGTCGTGCATTGCAGCGGAACGAACCAGAATAGCGTCGGGATTGGCAACATCGTCGCCGCAGGTGTAGTTGTCGCCGAGACGCTTGGTGCCGACGGCGGCAATTTTATTTAATGTTAAAACATTATACATGAATGTCAGTCCTTTTCTATTAATTGAAAATTGGTACAGCAAAGCTGCCTTATCGCATGGTGCAGGGGAGGCTTTTGCAGCCTCCCCCATTGCTGTCGGTTGTTATTTGAAATTATTTATTCTCCGCCTCGAACTTCTTCATGAAGTCAACCAGCGCCACAACGCCCTCATACGGCATAGCGTTGTAGATGGAGGCTCTCATGCCGCCGACGGTGCGGTGACCCTTGAGGTTCACCAGACCCGCCTCGGTGCTCTCCTTGACGAACTTGGCGTCGAGGTCGGCGTTGCCCGTTACGAAGGGAACGTTCATCAGCGAACGATCCTCGGGAACAACGGTGCCCTTGAACAGCTCGGAGCTGTCGAGGAAGTCATAGAGGAGCTTCGCCTTCTTCTCGTTGAGCTCCTGCATTTTCTCAAGACCGCCGATTTCGTTCTTGATCCACTCGAGCACCAGCTTTGCCACATAGATGGAGTAGCAGGGCGGTGTATTGTAGAGAGACTGACCGTCGGCGTGGATCTTGTAGTTGAGCATGGTGGGCGTGATGTCCATCGCGTTGCCGATGAGGTCCTCGCGGACGATGGCGATCGTCACACCCGCGCCGGACATGTTCTTCTGAGCGCCCGCGAACAGCGCGCCGAACTTGGTGATGTCAAGCGGCGTGGAGCAGATGCAGGAAGAGATGTCCGCGATCAGCGGGATGTCGCCTGTATCGGGCAGCTCGTGGTAAACGGTGCCGTAGATGGTGTTGTTCATGCAGATATACACATAGTCCGCGTCCTCACGGAACATGGAGCGGTCTGTCTTGGGAATATAGCTGAAGGTCTTGTCAGCGGAGGAAGCAACCGCCACCGCGTCGCCGTAGCGCTGTGCCTCCTGGAGCGCCTTCTTAGCCCACTGACCGGTTACGATGTAATCGGCCTTGTTGTTCTTGTTCATAAAGTTGAGCGCGACCATCGCGAACTGCGTGGAACCGCCGCCCTGCAGGAACATTACCTTGTAGTTGTCAGGAATGTTCATTACTTCTCTGAGCAGCGCCTCGGCGTCCTTGATGATCTTATCAAACGCCTTGCTGCGGTGTGACATTTCGAGAACGCTCTGACCTGTACCCTCGTAGTCGAGCATTTCATCCGCCGCTTTTCTCAGGACGGATTCGGGCAACATTGAAGGACCCGCGGAAAAATTGTAAACTCTTGCCATGTTGAAAACTCCCTTTTTCATTTTTTGGGTGTGTTGATTACTCAAAAACTACCCCATTTTTCATCTACCATAACAGCGTATATTATACGCCCTTTGCCATGCGATGTCAATAATTTAGCGGATAATTAGTTAAAATTTTAACAATTACATTTGTCTTATGCCTTGATTTCACCGATTACAGACAAAATATCTTCTTTCATGCGCAGCGCCTCGGCTCTTGCGGCGGCGGCGAAATCCTCCTCGGTAAGCCCCTGCTTTTTCCACGCGCACATAATGCCGCGGCTGGAATTGATGATCGCGCCCAGACCGTTTTTGTCAAAGGCGTTTTTGGCGTCGTTGGCGCCGCCTCCCTGCGCGCCGTAGCCGGGCACGAGGAAGAAGGTGTGGGGCGCCTTTTCGCGCATTTCCTTCAGCTGCTCGGGATAGGTGGCGCCAACGACCGCGCCCACGCCGGAATAGCCGTATTTGCCGCCCAGCTCCTCGCCCCAGCGCTCGCACATGCTGCCCATCTGCTCATAGACGGACGCGCCGTTGGTCAGCGTCATATCCTGCAGCTCGCCCGAGCTGGGGTTGGAGGTCTTGACGAGGACGAAAATGCCCTTATCCTTTTCCTTGCAGATTTGCACAAGCGGCTTGATGCCGTCGGTGCCCAGATAGCCGTTGACGGTCAGCGCGTCCGCGCCGAAGGCGTCAATGCTCTCTCCCGCCACATCGGTGGTGCCGAGGTGCGCGGTGGCATACGCTTCCATGGTGGTGCCGATGTCGTTGCGCTTGCCGTCGGTGATGACGAACATACCCTTTTTGCGGGCATAGGCAATGGTCTCGGCGAGCGCCTTCACGCCCTGCCAGCCGTACATTTCATAATATGCCGCCTGCGGCTTCACGGCAGGCACGATGTCATAAATTTGATCGATAATCGCTTTATTAAAAGCCAGCAGCGCGGCGGCGGCTCCCTCGAGGGTTTTGCCGTACTGCGCGAAGCACGCGTCCTTGATGGAAGCGGGCACATAGTCGAGCTTGGGGTCAAGCCCTGCCACGGTGGGGTTTTGCTTTTCGATGATGTTGTCAATCAGTCTGTCAAATGCCATGGGAACCTCCATTTTGTAATTGAGAATTGAGAATGGAAAATTTCGGGCGGGACACCCGCGTATCAATTGAAAGTTAAGAATTGAGAATGGAAAATGTCGGGCGGGACACCCGCACCCGATTTTTATTCGACCTGATGATGGCAATCAATATCCGTTCCATTTCTTCACACTCCGCCATTATTGATGCTGCTTCTTTGTCCGTCAGATAATCTGTTGCACGGAGCAATCGTAACCCATACCTTGTTTCGCTTGCTTCCTTCAAAGCAATAGATAATTTGCTGATAAAATCCGCCTTGCTTTGCGCCTGCTGCGCTTCGGCAACATTTGCGCCTATGCTCGTTCCCGAGCGCAACAGTTGCTTTGACAAAATATATTCATTCTTATTACGGCACAGGTATTGATAGAGTCTTACAATCCTGACAGCATAACGAAAACTCTTGGCTTCAATAATATTGTCCATATGACTACCGCATATTCAGAGCAGACAGGTATCGTTCCAACCCGCAGTCATACAAATCCGGAACGAAGTGACCCGCAATTTTCCATTTTTCCATTGTCCATTTTTTTAAGCGGTTTAGCTGTTGATGATGTCGTACAGATCGTTGGCGAATTTGTAGTAATCCTTTCTGCCGTCCTGCACGAACTGAATGGCGGGACGCGGATGGGTGTTATACTGACCCGTCAGCATGTAGGGCACGTCGTAGCCCCACTTGATGCCCTCCTCGCGGAGCTTGTTCATATGGTTCTGCATCATCTTGATGACGGGGTTCACCTTGTATTTCGGGTTCTTCAGGAAGCCGAGCAGCAGCTCCATCGCGCAGTTGCCCGCGCCTCTGCCCATGCCGTCAACGGTAGCGTCCAGATAGCTCGCGCCGTACGCCATTGCCTCGATGGTGTTGGCAAACGCCAGCTGCTGGTTGTTATGGGCGTGAATGCCCGTGAGCTTGCCGTATTTCTCGGCGATTTCGCCGTACATCTCGGCGTAGCGGCGCGCCTCCTCGGGATAGAGCGAGCCGTAGCTGTCCACGATATAGAAGCAGGAAACGGGCGTCTGACCCAGAATTTCCAGCGCTGTCTTTAAGTCCTCGGTACGCGCCTTGGAAACCGCCATGATATTGATGGTCGTTTCGTAGCCCTGCTTAGCGCAGTACTCGATCATCTCCACCGCCGAAGGGATGGTGTTGATATAGGTGGCGATGCGTATCAAATCGATCGGGCTTTCGTTTTTGGGAATGATATCCTCCTCAAAATCGGTTCTGCCCACGTCCGCCATGACCGCGATTTTCATTTTGGGATTCTTTTCGCCGATGATGGCGCGGATGTCCTCATCGTTGCAGAACTTCCACTTGCCGAAATCGTCCTCGTCAAAAATTTCCTTGCTCGCCTTGTAGCCGAACTCCATGTAGTCAACGCCCGCCTTGAGGTTGGCGCGGTACAGGTCGCGGACAAATTCGTCGGAGAAACGGAAGTCGTTGCAGAGACCGCCGTCCCGTATCGTGGCGTCAACCACGCGTATGTCCTGTCTGACGGACAGAAGATTACCTTTTTGTGCCATAATTTACTCCCCTATTTACATACTTATTTACACAAGATAGGCGCACCCTTGTGCGCCCTTTGCCTTGTTATGAACTTGATAATTGATGTTAAGCGCCGAATACGACCCTGCCGCCGAGCACGGTTTTCTTTACCCTGCCCGTGAGCGTCATGCCCTTGAACGGCGTGTTTTTGCTCTTGCCGTGCAGCCGCTCCGCGTCGACCGTCCACTGTTCGGTGAGGTCGAGCAGCGCGATATCGGCAGGCGCGCCGACCGCGAGTGTACCGGCATTGACGCCGAGTATCCGCGCGGGATTGACGGCCATCTTTTCCACCAGCGCCGCGAGCGACAGCAGACCAGTTTTGACCAGATAGGTATGGGCGGCAGCGAACGAGGTCTCCATGCCGACGGAGCCGTTGGGCGCCTTCTCAAAGTCCGCCTTATCCGCAGTCGTGTGAGGCGCGTGGTCGGTGGCGATGCAGTCGAGCGTGCCGTCCTGCAGACCCTCGATGATCGCCTGCACATCCTCCGCCGTCCGCAGAGGGGGATTCATGCGGTAGTCCGCGTCACGGGCAAGCAACGCCTGCTCGGTGAGCGAGAAATAGTGCGGCGCTGTCTCCGCCGTCACCTGTACGCCGCGCCGCTTGGCGTCGCGCACCAGCGCCACGCCCGTTTTGGTGCTGACGTGGCAGATATGTACGGGCACGTTTTCCGCAGCGGCGAGGGCGATTTCTCTCGCGGTGCCGCAGTCCTCCGCGGCGGCGGGAATGCCCTGTACGCCGAGCTGCCGCGAAACGGCGCCCTCGTTGATAATGCCGCCCTTGGCGAGGAACAAATCCTCGCAGTGCGCCGCCACGGTCATGCCGAGAGCAGGCGCCTTTTTCATGGCGTTCTGTAACAGCTTGGTATCAATGACGGGTCTGCCGTCGTCGCTCAGTGCGATGGCGCCCGCCTCACGCAGCGCTTCAATATCGGTAGGCTCCGTGCCCTTCAAGCCCTTGGTAACGGCGGCGGCGACATATACCCGCGCCTTGGCGTTCTGCGCTTTGTCGAGAATATAGCGCACGGTTTCCGCGCTGTCCACGGTGGGAACCGTGTTGGGCATACACAGCAGCGAGGTCACGCCGCCTGCCGCGGCCGCCTCACAGCCCGTGAAAATATCTTCCTTTGCCGTCTGCCCGGGGTCGCGCAGATGGACGTGCATATCCACAAAGCCCGGCACCGCGCACAGTCCCTGCGCGTCGATGACCTCAGCCCCTGCGGTCAGTCCGCTGCCGACGGCGGCAATCCTGCCGTCGCGCACCAGAATATCCGACACGCCGTCCAGCCCGTCGGCGGGTGACAGCACATAGGCGTTCTTTATCAGTAAATCCATAGTCGCTCCTTATCGCTTGCCGTCGGACGGCCGTCTGCCGGAGGGCGGTCTGCGCGTGCGCACCCGCACCAGTCCGGTATCCTCATGATGCTGCTCCGATGCGGTTCGCTCCTGACGGCGGCGCTCTGCCTGACGGCGCTTGCGCTCCGCCTCTGCCTTCTGCCGCTTTTTCATCGCGCGGCGGCGCTTAAAGGCGCGCCTGACGTTGGTGATGAAATAGCCGCAGTGTACGAAAAAGCTCTTTATCTTTTGCAGGATACCTTTTTTCTCCCGCTTTTTCTTCTCTTTCGCTTCGGAAGCTTTGTTTGTCTGCTTTTCTTCTATGTCTTTTTTATTGTCTTTATCTTCTTTATCTTCTTCCGCTTTTTGGGCTTTCTCAGCCTGTTTCGCTTTCTTCTTTTCTTTCTTCTTTTCTTTCTTCTCTTGCCGCTTTTCTTTTCTCGATTTTTTCTTATCCGCTTCCTCCGGCTGAGGCTCCTCCGACTCGGTTTCCGACGGCTTCTGTTCCGGCTCGCCGATGATGTCCGCCTCGTCCGCCTGCTCAACTTCACTGCTGGTGAGGACGCCGTCAATGCGCTCCGGCGCCTCCTCAAAGAAGTCGTTGCTGTCGTCAAAGGTCTGCTGCTGCAGCCGCTCGCGCGACTGCTCGGCGTCGTTGACCAGCACTGTCAGCTGCACATCTTCATCGTCCTGCCCGTCGTATGCTTCCTCATCCTCAAAGGGTTCCTCGTAGTCACCCTCGTATGCTTCCTCATCCTCAAAGGGTTCCTCATAGTCGCCCTCGTATGCTTCCTCATCCTCAAAGGGTTCCTCGTAGTCGCCCTCGTACGCTTCCTCGTCCTCAAAGGGTTCCTC
>ONEN01000194.1 GCA_900316815.1 uncultured Eubacteriales bacterium
GCGGCGCCGCCCCTGACGGCAGCCGACGGGTTTTCTCTGCTATCATCGTAGCACGCGGCGGCGGGATTGTCGATATAACGGCAGCATTTTATCGGCAGATTTTTGTAAAAACATACGCCGACGACTCAAATGCCGTCCTCCCATGCCCTCCCTACATCCTCCCGAACACTTTTCTTTTCCGAATCTTGTTGAGATTTGCGGAAAGGTGTGCTATAATGGAAAAAGTGTCAAAAAGGCTGAAGCAAAGGAGATAAGAATAAAATGAAATTAGGTATTGTAGGTCTGCCCAACGTGGGCAAAAGCACCCTGTTCAACGCGATCACCAACGCGGGCGCGCAGAGCGCCAATTATCCGTTCTGCACCATCGAGCCGAACGTGGGCGTGGTGGCGGTTCCCGACAAGCGGCTGGATGTTCTCGCCGAGATGTACGACCCCGACAAATACACCCCTGCCACCATCGAATTTGTAGACATTGCGGGTCTGGTGAAGGGCGCCTCCAAGGGCGAGGGTCTGGGCAACAAGTTCCTCTCCAACATCCGCGAATGCGACGCGATCGTGCATGTGGTGCGCTGTTTTGAGAACGACGACATCATCCATGTGGAGGGCAGCATCGACCCCGCGCGCGACATTGAAACCATCAACCTGGAGCTGATTCTCTCCGACGTTGAGATGATGGAGCGCCGCATTGACAAGACCAAGAAGATGGTCAAGGGCGACAAGAAATACCAGCGCGACGTAAACTTTTACCGGCGCGTGCTCGAAACGCTGGAGCAGGGCAAGCCTGCCAGAAGCGTCGAGTGCAACGAGGACGAGCAGGCGCTGCTCAGCGAGGTGGCGCTGCTGACAGGCAAGCCCGTCATCTATGCCGCCAACATGAGCGACACCGATTTCTCCGACGGCCTTGAAAACAACGCGGGCTTTCAAAAGGTGAAGGCGATCGCCGCCGAGGAGCACGCGGGCGTGCTTCCCATCTGCGCGCAGATAGAAGAAGAGATCGTAGAGATGGACAAGGAAGAAAAGGAGCTGTTCCTCTCCGACATGGGGCTGGAGGAAAGCGGCCTTGACCGTCTGATCAAGGAATGCTACTCTCTGCTGGGACTCATCTCCTACCTGACGGCAGGCAAGCAGGAGGTGCGCGCATGGACAATCAAAAAGGGCACCAAGGCGCCGCAGGCAGCGGGCAAAATCCATTCCGACTTTGAGCGCGGCTTCATCCGCGCGGAGGTGATCGCCTACGATGACCTCATCGCGTGCGGCAGCATGGCAGCCGCCAAGGACAAGGGACTGGTGCGCAGCGAGGGCAAGGAGTATGTGATGAAGGACGGCGACGTAGTGCTGTTCCGATTCAATGTATAAAGCAAAAGCAAACGACTTCAATTGAATATTAAAAACCAACGGAAAGGCATCAAAAACCTTTCCGTGTTTTTTACCATATAGGAAACTTCTGTTCCCGCCGTTGATGAACGCGTTGAAAGACGAACGTTTTCATAGGCGGAGTGTAAACGAAAGGAGGTTGACGTATGAATTTCTTCGGTAACAACGGCGGCTGCGGCTGCATCATCCTGATTCTCTTGATTCTCTGCTGCTGCGGCAATAACGGCTGCGGCAACAACGGCTGCGGCGGCAACAACGGCTGCGGCTGTAACGACGGCTGCGGCTGCTAAGGCAACGTGACGTTGCATCCGGTGCGGCTTTGGATCAGTCGGTTTAGCAACACGTCGGACTAACGCCGCGCTAAAACATGGACGAATGAAAACAGCGGGAGCAAAAGGGTTTCCTCTTGCTCCCGCCTTTGATATGCCTTATAGCAGATTACATAAAAACGCGGGCATGTCGGTTAAGTCTATGCCCGGCGTTGGTTACGCGAAACGGGTCAAGCGTCACGCTTGCCTTCAAAAAACTCCGGAACATATTTTTTGATGGTGGGGAGCATACCGATACCGTCGGGGGTATGCGGCGGAAGCTGCCAGAAGTCGTGGGCGCAGTAGGTGTTGCCCTCGATGATGGCGGGGCCGTTCGGCGTTGTCGCCACGTCCCAGCCTACATAACGGATCTGCGGCGTCACCTTTGCCGCCTCCAGCACCATTTGCACCGCTTCCTTGACAAACGGGATCTTGTAGCCCTGAATCTTCACATGGGTGTCGGGGTGCTCGGTGTAGATAATGCCCTTGAGCGTGTCGCCCGAATGCGCGGGGTATTTCATCTCGCCCGTCTCGGGGTCAACGGGCGTAAACAGGCAGTTGTTGTCGATGATGCTGCCGCCCAGACCCATCTTCTGGACGATGTACAGCAGGTGCGGCTCGCCGTCCTTGTCCAGCACCGTGATAAAGCGCATGGAGTTCACCGCGTTGGGATAGAGCTTCTTCACCGCGGGATGCTGCTCCATGTTTTCTTCCAGAATGCAGAAATCCTTTTCCTTTAAATAGGCATACAGCTTGTCAAAGCTTTCGTAATCGGCAACCCGTATGCGCTCGCAGCCGTGGCCGCATTCGAGGTCCTGCATCTTGCAGAACAGCACGGGATGCTTCTCGCAGAACGCCCTGACCTCCTCCTTGTTTGCCTCCCGGAACTGCAGAAAATCTCTGCCGATGTATTTTTTATAGAGCTTGTTGAACTCGTCCTTGTTTTCAAGGAAGTGCGCGTACTCGTAGTTGTTCATAAAGGTGTTGAACTTCTTGCTGATCAGACGGGTCACATAAGTCGCGCGCTGCTTCTCGGTGAGGTTATAGAAAGCGAAAATCTGGTAATCGTAGTAGCCGGCGCCGTATTTGCGCGTGCAGTGCAGCATGTCGAAAAAGATTTTGACCTTGCTCTTGCCCGAACGCTCGTGAACGGTATTGATGGCCTCCTTCATTTTGCCGAGGCTCGCGTGTGAGATGATTTTAAAAATATAGCCTGCCATAGCCAACACTCCTTAATATTCGTAAATTCTGGGCACGCGCTTGGAAATGCCGCAGACGATCTCGTCCACGTTTCTGTCGAGCAGATCCGCCATCCACAGCACGCTCAGCTCGTCGTCGAGAAGGGCGACCGTATCGCCGCGCTTTACCTCGCCGATGTCGGTGACGTCCACCATAAACTGATCCATGCAGACGCGTCCGATGACGGGCGCCTTTTTGCCGTTGATTTTCACCATGCCCTTATTGGACAGCGCGCGGCTGTAGCCGTCCGCGAAGCCGACGGGGATCGTGGCGATTCTGGTGGGACGCTTGGCGACAAAGGTGCCGCCGTAGCCGACCTCGGTGCCTGCGGGCACCTCCTTGACCATCACCACATAGGTGTACCAGTGCATAACCTGACGGAAATCTGCCTGTTCCCAATCGTCCTCGTCGATCGGGCAAAGCCCGAAGAGAATATCGCCCGCGCGTACCGCGTCAAGCTGCGTTTCGGGACGCAGCAGAATGGCGGGGCTGTTCGCCACATGCTTGCAGGGGATTTTTACGCCCGCGTCCTCCAGACGCTCCAGCATACGGATGTATTTTTCAAACTGCGCCTTCGCGCTCATGCCGTCGGGCTCGTCGGCGCGCGCAAAATGCGTGAACGCGCCCGTAATGCGCAGATTCTCCAGACCGTTGATGCGTTGAATCAGCTCGATGGAGCGCTCGTCGGCGGGAAAACCGATGCGACTCATGCCCGTGTCGATTTTCAGGTGAACGGGACAGACGGTGCCGCTCCAGCGCGCCAGCATATTGAGCTTCTGCGCGGTGTCATAATTAAAAATCGCAGGCGTCAGGTTATATTTGATGATGTTCTCAAGCTGTCCGTCACAGGTGTCGCCGAGCAGCAGGATCGGCTCGGTGCAGCCCGCCTCTCTCAGAGACGCGCCCTCCTCCCAGACGGCGACCGCATAGCGCTCGATGCCGCACTTTTTAAGGGTGGAATAAATGCCCTGTTCGCCGTGACCGTAGCCGTCGCCCTTCAGCACCGCCATGATCTCCACGCCGTCGCCGATGATTTCGCGGATACGCTCCACATTGTGCTCCAAAGCGCCGAGCCGGACAACCGCCTCGGTGCGCTGCGCCAGTTTTCTCACGGGATGACCCCCTGTTCATAGTTATTTCCAACTCTGCATTTTACCATATTTTTCATTGTTTGACAATATTAAAATAGCACGAGAATTCTCCCGCGCTCTCTGTCCTTTTCGGTCACCTCGTTGCCACGCTCGTTGCCACGCTCGTTGCCACGAGGGGGCAATCCGCGCAAGCGACGTTTGATGTAATCTTAACCGATAGCGCCCGCGCCATAACGCGGCGTTTGTCCGACGTATTGTCAAACCGACCCCTCCAAAGCCGCACTGACAGCCGGGGCACCCGGCCGCGCAAGCTACGTTTGATGTAATCTTAACCGATAGCGCCCGCGCCATAACGCGGCGTTTGTCCGACGTTTTGTCAAACCGACCCCTCCAAAGCCGCACTGACAGCCGGGGCACCCGGCCGCGCAAGCG